>NZ_JBFSUL010000008.1:0-126012 GCF_041467395.1 Vibrio sp. 10N.247.310.98
CGCATCTGGTTTGGGACCAGAGGGTCGGGGGTTCGAATCCCTCTTCACCGACCACCTTAAGAAGCCTCGTCAGAAATGACGGGGCTTTTTTACGTCTGAAACTTAGATAACTTGAACAGAGTGGGGTTCGCCTGATGTTCAAAGAATGTCTCTTCACTGATCACTTAAGAAGCCTCAACTAGCCGTCCGCGTCAGAAATGACGATCTATCTCCCCTTCTTATATAAGACAGATTCCTAACGATCTGCTTGATAATGGTGCTGCTACAGAGTTGCTTTCTTTATCAAATGTACAGTTCTATATCTAATTTTATATAAATGGAGTGCTCAATAATTCGACATATTAATGGGTTTGGTCTAAAGACTTTTATGAAAAGTGAAACCTGACCCTAAATTTGCTCACTAAGGCCTGAATTTGACAGCTTTGTACGCATTTGGTCGTTCAAAAACTCCTCTGATTTATTAGGCCTTTCGTTTGTCTGTTTTGTATTTACCAAAATAATGCAGATGGTTAAATGTATGGCTAATTAACGTTTATCTGGTTGTTTTATTTGTTCAAATTAACAAAATTAGCGTTTGTTTCTATAGTGTTAATTGTTTTTTGGAATAATTATTTGTTTTTAGTGACTGGTAGTGAGATCTGCTTTGAAGCACGGCTTTAACTCTATAAGTAAGTAGTGGTAAGGAGTTTGTGAGTATTTCTTGCCGATAATATAATGTTGATTTTTCTTACTATATGCTCTTTTGGTGAATAGTTATGTGGCACTTTTGCTTGCTAAGCGTTTAATGTCGACTTTTTATCCTATTTTTGTTGCTTTTCTGTGAATTATTTGCCAAATTGTCAACCGTATAAAATATCAGAACAATATTCTGGTAAGAATGGATTCAATTTTGCAGACAGGGCAGAAAGCTGCCAAAGCAGTAGAGGTCTGGTAATGTCACTTTTAGAAGTAAAAAATCTTCGTATCGAATACCCATCTCGTCATGGAGTTCACGCCGCAGTTAAATCACTTTCGTTCAACATTGAACGTGGTGAGATTGTTGGTGTTGTAGGCGAGTCTGGTGCAGGTAAATCAACAGTAGGTAATGCTGTGATCGATTTGCTGAGCCCTCCTGGCCGCATTGCTAGCGGCGAGGTATTTCTGGATGGCGAAAAAGTCTCTGGTTTATCTCCTGAACAGATGCGTTCTGTTCGCGGCTCAAAGATTGGTTTTATCTTCCAAGACCCAATGACTTCTCTTAACCCTCTATTCACAGTAGAACAGCAGTTAAAAGAGACGATTCATGCTAACATGAAGGTTTCGGATCAAGAAGCCTACCAGCGCTCATTAGACTTGATGAACCAAGTGGGTATCCCACAACCAGAAAACCGTTTAAAGCAGTACCCTCACCAATTCTCTGGCGGTATGCGTCAGCGTGTGGTTATCGCGATCGCATTGGCAGGTGAACCTGACCTAATCATCGCAGATGAACCAACAACAGCACTGGATGTTTCTATCCAAGACCAGATCTTGGGTTTGATTCGCGACCTATGTATTAAGAAGAACGTAGGTTGCATGTTGGTCACGCACGACATGGGCGTGGTATCTAACGTTACCGACCGCGTAGCCGTTATGTATCGTGGTGACTTAGTTGAGTTTGGACCAACAGCGAAAGTTCTGGGTACTCCTGAGCACCCATATACACACAGTCTTATCTCTGCGGTTCCTCGTTCGGATCGCAAACTCGATCGTTTCCCTCTTGTTAGCTACATCGAAGAAGCACAAGAGATGGAACCATTGGATGTGAAGAACCACTGGTTAGGTCAAAGCCAAGATCACCGTGATTACACTGGCCCTCTGTTGAACGTTGAGAACGTAAACTTACGCTTTACTACCAAAGATTCTTTCTTTGAGAGCCGTCGTGAGTACGTTCAAGCATCAAACAACGTGAGCTTTGAAGTGCATGAAGGTGAGACGTTTGGTTTAGTAGGTGAATCAGGTTCAGGTAAATCAACGATTGCTCGTGTGATTGCTGGCTTGTACGCACCAAACTCAGGCAAGGTAACGTTTGAAGGCGTTGATCTTACTGGTCTGAAATCTGAAAAAGAACGTCGCCCTATGCGTCGTCAAATGCAGATGGTTTTCCAAAACCCTTACACATCAATGAACCCTCGAATGAAGATATTCGACATCATTGCTGAACCTATCCGATTCCATAAGCTTACTCGCAACGAAAATGAAACTCGTCAGATCGTGAACGACCTGCTAGAGCACGTGGGTTTAGGCAAAATGGCTGGGGTGAAGTACCCACACGAATTCTCAGGTGGTCAACGTCAGCGTATTTCTATCGCTCGCGCTTTGGCGACTCGCCCACGTCTTTTGATTTGTGATGAACCAACATCGGCACTGGACGTGTCGGTACAGGCTCAGATTCTTAACCTACTAAAAGACTTACAAGACGAGCTAAACCTAACCATGCTGTTCATAAGTCACGATCTACCGGTTATTCGCCAAATGTGTGACCGTGTTGGTGTGATGCAGATGGGGACATTATTGGAGGTTGCGCCAACGGAGCAGCTGTTCCAATCACCTCAGCATGAATACAGCAAACAACTGATTTCTTTAATGCCTGAATTTACAGGCTTAAGAGAAGAAAAAGCAGTGGCACAAGCCGCGGTATAAAAATCAGCAGGCTGGAGTTTAGCTTGCTAACAACAATAAACAGACGCAAATACAACAACTAGGGATCTGGATTCCCGCATGAAGGAGTTATGCAATGAAAACCATGAAAAGCAAATTAGCAGTAGCTTTAATGGCAGCTGGCCTAAGCTTTAGTGCAGCAGCAGCAGATATTACCGTTGGCTACGCAGCTGACCCAGTATCACTTGACCCGCATGAGCAGCTGTCTGGTGGCACACTGCAAATGTCTCACATGGTGTTTGACCCTCTAGTACGTTTCACTCAAGAGATGGATTTTGAAGGCCGCCTAGCATCTAGCTGGGAGCGTGTTGATGAAACGACTTTCCGCTTCAACCTACGTAAAGGTGTGAAATTCCACTCTGGTAACGAACTGACTGCTGATGATGTTGTGTGGACTTTTGAACGTCTACAAGCTTCTCCAGACTTTAAGTCTATCTTCACGCCATACGAAAAAATGGTAAAAGTGGATGACTACACAGTTGAGCTAGTATCAAAAGCGGCTTACCCACTAGTACTACAAACAGCAACTTACATCTTCCCAATGGACAGCAAGTTCTACTCTGGCCAAACAGCGGAAGGTAAAGACAAGTCTGAGCTAGTTAAGCACGGTAACTCGTTTGCTTCGACTAACGTTTCAGGTACTGGTCCATTTATCGTAACGCAGCGTGAGCAAGGCGTTAAAGTAACGTTCGAGCGTTTCAACGATTACTGGGACACAGAAACTGAAGGCAACGTAGACAAGCTAACACTTGTGCCAATCAAAGAAGACGCGACACGTGTTGCAGCACTTCTTTCTGGCGACGTTGATATGATTCACCCAGTAGCACCAAACGATCACAAGCGTGTTAAAAACGCTAAGAACATCGATCTAGTGACGCTACCTGGTACTCGTATCATCACGTTCCAAATGAACCAAAACAGCAACGAAGCACTTAAAGATGTTCGCGTTCGTCAGGCGATTGTTCACGCAATCAACAACGAAGGTATCGTTAAGAAGATCATGAAAGGCTTCGCAACAGCAGCTGGTCAGCAAAGCCCAACAGGCTACGCGGGTCACAACGAAGACCTAGTTCCTCGTTACGATCTGAAAAAAGCGAAAGAGCTGATGAAAGAAGCGGGCTACGAAGATGGCTTTACGCTAACTATGATGGCTCCAAACAACCGTTACGTGAACGATGCGAAAGTAGCGCAAGCGTCTGCGGCAATGCTGTCTAAGATTGGTATCAAAGTTGATCTTAAAACTATGCCTAAAGCACAGTACTGGCCTGAGTTTGACCTATGTTCAGCAGACATGATGATGATCGGCTGGCACTCAGATACAGAAGATTCAGCTAACTTCAACGAGTTCCTAACTATGACTCGTAACGAAGAGACTGGCCGTGGTCAATACAACTGTTCTGGCTACTCAAACCCAGAAATGGATGCGATCGTAGAAGCTTCTAACACTGAAACTGACCCAGTTAAGCGTGCTGAAATGCTGAAAGGCGTTGAAGCAACACTTTACAACGACGCAGCATTCGTACCGCTACACTGGCAAAGTGAAGCGTGGGGCGCGAAGTCTAACGTTGGTGCAGCAGACGTAGTAAACCCAATGGTTATGCCTTACTTCGGCGACCTAGTTGTAAAATAATCTAGCTTGCTAGAATCGAGAGCCTGAAGCTTTTCAGGCTCTCAAATTATTAAGATATAGATTTAAGTTTCGGTATTTGGTCTTCCTTCAGTCTGGCTAAATACCTTTTTTAAGACTGAATTTTGTTATCTAGTCGCGGATTTCGACTAGATAGTCATGGATAGATAAGGGGCAAGGAATGGTTACGTTTCTGGTCAAGCGCCTGTTTCAGGCACTGATAGTGATGTTTGTGATCAGTTTGGTGGCGTTTGCCATTCAGGATAACCTGGGCGACCCGTTGCGTGAGTTAGTCGGTCAATCTGTTTCAGAATCGGAGCGTCAAGCGCTGCGTGATGAACTCGGCTTAAATGATCCCTTCATTACAAAATACACTCGCTTTGTGGGCGCAGCTCTACAAGGTGATCTTGGTACTTCATATTTCTTTAAACGCCCAGCTGTGGACGTAATCTTAGATAAACTAGTCGCAACGCTTGAGCTTGTGTTCGGCGCTTCTCTGATCATTGTTTGTCTGTCGATTCCACTTGGCGTTTATTCTGCAATACACCCAAAAAGCTTCTTCACTAAACTGGTGATGGCGGGCAGTAGTATCGGCATTTCTGTGCCTGTTTTCTTAACCGCAATCATGTTGATGTATGTATTCTCTATTGAGTTAGGTTGGCTGCCGTCGTTTGGACGTGGTGAGACCGCAAACTGGTTTGGCTGGGAGTCTGGTTTCTTAACGATAGATGGCCTTGCACACTTAGTGCTGCCGAGTATTGCTCTAGCATCTATCATGCTGCCTCTGTTCATTCGTCTAGTACGCTCTGAAATGCTAGAGGTTCTTAGCTCTGAATATATCAAGTTTGGTAAAGCAAAAGGCCTAGCGCTGAACAAGATTTACTACCAACACGCTTTGAAAAACACAATGCTGCCAGTACTAACGGTAGGCGGTGTTCAAATCGGTACTATGGTGGCTTACACCATTCTTACTGAAACTGTATTCCAGTGGCCGGGTACCGGCTTCCTATTCCTTGAAGCGATTAACCGAGTGGATACACCACTGATTACCGCATACGTTATCTTCGTTGGCCTGATCTTCGTAGTAACTAACACCATTGTTGACTTGCTATACGGCATCATTAACCCAACAGTGAACATCACAGGGAAAGGAGCATAATCATGGAACAAACAACAACAGCTCCATCTCGTTGGGAGCGATTCAAGCAGTCAGACATTCTGTACTACTTCTTACGTGACAAAGTGGCAATGGTGAGCTTCGCTATCTTTGCAGCTTTCCTTGTTATGGCATTAGCGGCACCTATTCTAGCGCCAACAGACCCGTATGACGTGACGTCTATCGACATCATGGATTCTGAGTTGCCACCATCTTGGATGGAAGACGGCGAAGAACGCTTCCTACTGGGTACTGATGAGCAGGGTCGTGACATCTTATCTACGATGCTTTACGGCTCGCGTCTGTCATTGACGATCGGTTTCCTAGCGGTAGGCCTTCAGCTGACTCTCGGTATCATCATTGGCTTGTCTGCAGGTTACTTCGGTGGTCGTATTGATAGCTTCCTGATGCGTTTTGCCGATGTTCAGCTTTCGTTCTCAACCATGATGGTTGCGATCATTGTCTCGGCCATCTTTAAGGCGAGTTTCGGTAGTGACTTCTACGCGCAATATGCGGTTGTTATGCTGGTGGTGATCATCGGTATTGCTGAATGGCCGCAGTATGCTCGTACGATTCGTGCATCGGTATTGGCAGAGAAGAAGAAAGAGTACGTAGAAGCGGCACGTGTGATGGGCTTTAGAGCGCCTCGCATCATGTTCCGCCATATTCTGCCTAACTGTTTATCACCGATTTTGGTTATCTCTACGGTACAGGTGGCAAATGCCATCATGTCAGAAGCGGCACTTTCTTTCCTAGGTTTAGGTCTTCCGGTAGACCAACCATCACTCGGTGCCCTGATCAGTACTGGTTTTAACTACATTTTCTCAGGAGCATGGTGGATCACAGCATTCCCAGGTGTGCTTTTGGTAACATTGGTTCTCGTTATTAACCTATTAGGCGACTGGTTACGTGACGTGTTTAACCCGAAAATTTATAAAGGGTGATAGCCCGGTTTGATTTTTAGTAAAAAAAGTCACTAAATTAAGAGCCGTAAGCAATTACGGCTCTTTTTTTGCTTAATGGATCTGGAACTTAGTATTATTGACAGTGTCAATAATAAGTTAAAATGGAATTCATGTTTTATCGACATAGATTCGGTAATAATTAGCCCGCAAGGGTTTAAGTGGTGGTTATGAAATTGACAATGAATGCTGTATGTCGTGCTGTGACGAGAAATTATCGTATGGGACTTATCGCTGCATCTCTTTTGGTATCGAGCCAAGTGAATGCAGAGTCGGTTCTATGTGATGCAACTCAGGCAAGCACCAACCAATTACCACAGCTAGAGCAATCATGTCCGATCGGTAAGGGCGTGTGGGGCAGTAAAGCACCAAAACGTCATTCAGATAACGAACTGTTTTGGGTTCAATGTGGCCTGCTGAACAAGCCTTTGTCACTGAGCCGAGCAAAACCGCTGTATGAGAAGATCTCGACCAACGTGTGGATGAAGCCAGAAGGCGGAGACTACCGTTGCTTAATCGGACCTTACTCTACCTTCTCGGATGCGAGAAAAGACCTAACTCAGGTACGTAAGGTTCCTGGTTATGGTGAAGCCTTTATTCGCATGGTCGATAAGTCGAAAACCTCATCACAGCCTATCGTTGCAAAACCGGCAGAGCCAAAAATGGTTAAGCCTAAGGCCCCTGTAAAACCAAAACCTGCTCCGAAACCTGTGGCTACTAAGCAAGTGGCGGCGGTAGCGAGCGCTGCAGCAATTCAGACGCTACCAAGCGGTAACGCGAGTTCAGACAATGATCTAGAGATCGAGATTCGCGTGAAAGCAGACATTGCGGGTAGCCAATATGCTATTCCTTACCTTCTAGATCATCAACAACAGTTCTACATGGAGCAAGGTAAGCCTTGGAGCCGCCTAGATTACGATAGCGCTGAATTGGTGTGTAATCAGGTCAACATGAAGCTGATGAGTGAGAAGCAATGGCAAAGCATCTTGAGCTCAAAGGTTATGGAAAAACAGAACTGGCCAATGCATCTCCCTTATTGGGGCGCAGATAAGAAAGGTCTGTTTACCAACGGTAACGTCAACCAGTTGAAAGGTTCTTCATTGCTTAATGTGATGTGCGTTAAGTAACGACGACCGTTACCAAACCAAATAAGCCTCAGCCATTGCTGGGGCTTTGTTGTTTATACGCCTCTCTTTTTCAACATCGGTTCGACTTTTAGACACTCGTTCTTCAAGACGAATTTGATTAAAAATCGTTAAAAATTGTTCAAATAGCGCGGCTGATGCGTAGAAAACCATAACTCAAGCAATAAGGTGATTGAGATTATGAGTTTAAAGAAACGATTAGAAGACGTGGCTCCACGCTTTGAAGCCGGAGGGAAGTACGAAAAGCTCTACCCAGTGTATGAGGCTTTCGCGACAATATTTTATACACCCGGCAACGTAAATCGCGGCATAACCCATGTTCGTGACAGCATTGACCTAAAGCGCATCATGATTCTGGTGTGGTTGGCGACCTTCCCGGCAATGTTCTGGGGGATGTATAACGTCGGACACCAAAGCGTCCTCGCACTAACCTCCAGTTATCAATTAAATGAACTTGCCTCGGTTATCGAGAGTAGCTGGCGTCTGTCGTGGGCATTTGGTGATGCGCAGTCATTGATGGCAAGTGGCTGGGCAAGTCAGATGTTGCTTGGTGCACTCTATTTTCTACCCGTTTATGCCACGGTGTTTGTGGTCGGTGGCGTCTGGGAGGTACTGTTTGCTGTCGTTCGTAAGCACGAAGTTAATGAAGGTTTTTTTGTTAGCTCTGTGCTGTTTGCACTCATCCTCCCGCCAACCATCCCGCTTTGGCAAGCCGCTTTAGGTATCACCTTTGGTATCGTTGTCGCCAAAGAGCTGTTCGGTGGTACAGGACGAAACTTCTTGAACCCAGCCCTTGCAGGCCGCGCGTTTCTCTATTTCGCCTATCCAGCCAACATGTCGGGTGGGCTTGTGTGGGTTGCCGCTGACGGCTATTCAGGCGCGACACCGCTGAGTCAATGGTATGAAGGCGGCAGCACGTCACTCATCAATAACATGACTGGCGAGGCGATCACCTGGATGGATGCCTTTATCGGTAATATTCCAGGTTCGATGGGTGAGGTGTCGTCACTGCTGATCATGCTGACGGGGTTGATTTTGATTGTGATGAAGATAGCGTCTTGGCGCATTGTCGCCGGTGTGATTGTCGGCCTTGTCGTGACGTCGAGTTTACTGAACTGGATAGGGTCGGATACTAACTCGATGTTTTCGATGCCGTTTTACTGGCACTTTGTGTTGGGTGGTGTTGCCTTTGGTACCTTCTTCATGGCAACAGACCCTGTATCTGCCGCGTTTACCAATCAGAGTAAATGGGCCTATGGGATTTTGATCGGCGTGATGACGGTCGGTATTCGAGTGCTTAATCCAGCCTACCCAGAGGGCATTATGCTGGCTATCTTGTTCGCCAACCTGTTCGCTCCGCTATTCGACTTTGTAGTGAAAGAGCAGAACATTAAACGAAGACTTAAACGGACATCGCGCTAATCTAGGTGATTAAAAGTGAAAGTGACTCCCATAAGAAAGGCTTGCATTGATGCAAGCCTTTCAATTTTTATCGCGATTGATTTGAGGTTGATTTAACTCCACTTCAAATCAATCTCGAAAGGCTGTGTGCTACCACAATGCTCACCGCACATCTCGTCGTAGGCGCTGTTATGAACCAACATTGCTGATGCTACGCCTTGGTCGCTAAAGTGATCGCGTGCTTGGTTAATACTCAAAAACTTCATAGGGTGCTGGTGGTCATCTTTGATTAATTGTTTTTGCTCGCCAATAACTTGGTAAGCCAAGTAAATCCCGCCTTCAAATGATTCGATCAGTAGATTCATTACAAACTCCGTTGTTGTTTTGGATCGCTAAGATTTTGTTTTTGTATCTACGGGGATGGGGGCTTGAAGGTTCATCTATACTAAAAATGAAAAAAACCAGAAGCGTGCTTCTGGTTTATCTAGAGGTAAACGAATCAATTTAGCGATTAGTTGATTTTCTGCATGATGCTAGAGCTGCCGTTGCTATTACCGAAGCTGTCCATCTTACGACGAATCAGTAGGCCCTCATCCCAATCAGTGCCTGCTGGTTGGTATTCCCATTTAATGAAGTACTCATCGTTTGCGTGGCACGCTGTACCTGCTACATAGTCATCAGCGTCACAGAAGCGCACGACCGTGTTCAACTCAGTCAAGGTTGCTTTCGACTCGCGGCCCGCTTGGTTGAACCACCAGTAGTCGATAGTCGCTAATTCAGCGTAAGTATAAACAGACTCGCCCAAATCTTCCGGTGATGAAGGAGCACCATTTTGGCTTTCACACTCTGCGCCAGATATTGTGATTGCTAAGTCTGAGAAGACCATTCTCATGACTGCACTTTGTCCATCGCCACAAATCGCGGTGGTGTCCCATGTACCTGTGAAGTCGACGTAGCGCTCGGCATCTTTTGAATCAACTTCATAATAGTAACCAACGCGCTCTGTTGCACGAGATGGGTCATTGTTAGGGTCATCGCCTAGTGTTTCTTTTTTAACGATCTCGGAATAAATACCAGTCACAGGGTCAAAAGAGCCAGAGGTTGTGCTGCGAATCCATTTTGGCGTGCCGTTCTTACCATCATCCCAAACATGGTTGGCGGTGTAATGGTTTAGGTCTGATGCCTTTTCAGCATCAAACGGCATCCAGTCGATGTCCGAGTTTGTAAATTCTTCATCTGCCGTTGAAGACTGTGCTAGATCTCGAAGTCTGTATGCAAAAGGGTTGTTGAGCACAAACTGACTATCCGGTGTAAGGGAGCCATTCTCTCTGTCCACTAGACCATCGTCGTTAGTATCACACCCTTGTTTTTCGGCGTTATCTTTATCAATCCATTGGTGCGCAGCGTTAGAAACACAGGTGAGGTACTGTTCTGCGAAGTTTTCCGACAATGAATAATCGTTCGATCCAGCCAGCATAGAGACGGAGTCAGCTGAGTTCACCTTGAATGTCATCTCGGTCATGCCACGAGTACGTTCAAACATTTCTGATTCCATAAGCTTATCAGCATGAACGTAGGTGAACTTTTCAGAGTTTTGAGTCACATCAATATAACGAACGATTTTACCTTCAGCCATAAAAGGATTAACGGTGTCTTCGCCGCGAGTCATTGAGCCAAACGCATTTTGCATATGATCAAGAGCATCTTCTTCCGAAGTGATGTTTGCAGAGTCTACGCCCATTTCGTCTAAGAAGTCGATCACGCTATCACGATCATCTAAGCTTAGATCTTCCATCTTAGCTAGAGTCGTTGCATCAGGCGATCGCAGCGCATCTGGAATGGTCAGCACATCATCGGACGAACTACCAAATTCGTTATCTAAAGATTGAAGTAAAATCGCTAGGTTAACGGCACGTGCATATTTGCCCGCAGCTTCAAATGGAGTCAATACATCACGGTTGGATGCTGCGCCCACTTTTAAGCCATTTTCACCACCAATAAAGAAGGTCACTGTGTCGTTAGTTTTAGCGGTAAATTCGCCTTCGCTATTTGTAATACCGTTTAAGCCAGAACTGGTGTTGTAGTAGATACCTTCAACAGCGGCATCGATAAATTTGTTGGTTGTTGTTGATGGTTCTGTCGGTGTTGTGACACCTGAATTAGAACTGTCGCTACCACAACCTGTTAAAGCCACTGCAATCGCCGCTGCGAGAATACTCACTTTTTTCATTACTCGTATATCCTTTCTGTAATAGAGCTATTTGTTATTTTTATGCGTGTAATTTTATAGCGCGCGATTGTAGCGTGATCTTTCTTCCAAGTTAAGTGTGTAAAATGCTGTTCGGTTAATAAATATTCAAACATACGGTAAAAAACACAAAAAGCCGACAGATGTCGGCTTTTTCATAATATTTCTTTGACTTACAAAGGTTTAACGCATGGTAACAAACTCTTCGCTGCCCGTTGGGTGAATCGCCACAACAGAGTCGAAATCTGCTTTGGTTGCGCCCATCTTCATTGCAACGCCGAAGCCTTGAATCATCTCATCAACAGTGAAGCCGATGCCGTGTAGGCCGACTACTGTCTCGTCTTCGCCAGCACATACTAGCTTCATCTTACAAGGTTGACGGTGCTTGGTTACTGCTGTGTACATCGCAGTGAAGCCCGATGTGTAAACCTTGATGTTGTCTTTGCCGTACTGCTCTTCAGCTTCTTGAGTCGTTAGACCGATCGTGCCGATAGGTGGGTGGCTGAATACAACAGTAGGAACTAGGTTGTAGTCCATTTTCGCGTTAGTTTGACCGTTGAATAGGCGCTCAGAAAGCTGACGACCTGCTTTAACCGCTACAGGAGTTAGCTCGATACCGCCTTCCATGATGTCGCCAACACAGTAGATGCCAGGAACATTAGTTGCTTGGAACTCGTCTACTTTGATGTAGCCACGGTCGTTAGTTGCAACGCCAGTTGATGCTAGGTTGATAGCGTCAGTTGCTGGGTGGCGACCGATAGCCCAGATTAGGTGGTCAACGTTTTGAGTGTTGCCGTTCTCTAGGTGTAGAGTCAGTGTGCCATCCGCTTCTTTCACAACTTCTTTAGGCACTGAGTGCGTGTGAAGTGTTGGACCTTCTGCTTCCATTACTTCTACTAGCGTTTCGATGATCATTGGATCGAAGCTACGTAGTGGAGATTCTTTACGACAGAACAAGTGTGTTTCTGTGCCTAGTGCGCTTAGTACACCTGCGATCTCAACTGCGATGTAGCCAGCACCGATAACCGCAACGCGTTTTGGTTGCTCCATTAGGTCGAAGAAGCCATTTGAGTCGATACCGTATTCTGCACCTGGGATGTTTGGAATTGTTGGACGACCACCTACCGCGATCAGGATGTGATCAGCGGTGTAGTGTTCACCGTTAACTTCAACGGTCTTTACGTCAACACCTTCCCCTGAAACAAAGCGCGCAAAGCCTTTGATTACGTTTATTTTGTTGTTACCAAGAACGCGATCGTAAGATTGGTGGATACGGCCAATGTACGCTTGGCGGTTTTCTACCAATTTGCCCCAGTTGAAGCCTTTTACGTCAACGTCGAAGCCGTAGTCTTCAGAGTATAGGTTGATTGCTTCAGCGACTTGAGCGCCGTGCCACATTACCTTTTTAGGAACACAACCAACGTTTACACAAGTACCACCAAGGTCTTGAGCTTCGATAAGTGCAACTTTTGCACCGTGCATAGCTGCGCGGTTAGCCGATGCGATGCCGCCTGAACCGCCACCGATACAGATGTAATCAAAATGAGTCGCCATTACTTTCTCCATTTATTGAAGGTTGTAGTCACAGTGAGAGCACTGAACACCTACGTCCTATAGATTCTTAAATTGTCTAATTATTATACTGAGGGCAGATCGGTTGAACTCAATCTCCCTGTTTAAAATTTATTCGTCCACACCACAGTCTGTTGAAGATTCTTCAGTCTATGATGTGGACTCGAGATTACTCGGGTACGATCCACTCTACTTTGAAGTGACCGGTCGCTGGCGCAATTGCTTCCTTCAAGAATGGAAGAATCTCGTTCATTTGGCTTTCTAGCTTCCAAGGCGGGTTAATCACGATCATGCCTGATGCCGTCATGCCACGCTCGTTGGTGTCTGGTGATACGCCAAGTTCGATTTGTAGAATCTTGTTGATGCCTAAGCCTTCGAGACCTTCGATCATATCTTCGATATCACAGCGATTTACTACCGGGTACCAAATTGCGTAGATACCGGTTGCCCAGCGCTTGTGGCTTTGAGCGATTGCAGTCACGACATCACGGTACTCTTTTGCCAGCTCGTAAGGCGGGTCGATCAGTACTAAACCACGACGTTCTTTTGGTGGCAGGCTGCCCTTTAAGCGCTTAAAACCATCTTCTTTGTAGATAGATACCTGACGATCACGGTGGAACTCTTGCTCAAGCAGCGGGTGATCGGCTGGGTGAAGCTCAGTCAGTACCATGCGGTCTTGGTCACGCAGGTGTGCACGTGCAACACGTGGAGAACCCGGGTAGTAACGCAGTTTCTCGCCATTATTGAGAATGGAAATAGACTCAAGGTAGCTTTGAATGTCTTCAGGAAGGTCTGTTTGCTCCCACACACGAGCAATACCTTGCTTGTATTCACCGGTTTTTTCAGACCATTCATGCGTTAAGTCGTAACGACCTACACCAGAGTGAGTGTCATGATAAACAAAAGGCTTATCCTTTTGTTTCAAAGAATTAAGAATAAGGCTCTGTACGATATGCTTTACTACGTCGGCATGGTTACCTGCGTGGAAGCTGTGGCGATAACTTAACAAATTAAACTCTCGTAACACTCTCGAATTAGAGTGTGGTTAGTGTAGGTGGGGTTAATCAGACTATTATAACCCTCAATGGACCATAAATTCTCGAACAATTCAGGGACAGTCGTCAGCTATCTGCAGTTAGTTATTGGTTCTACTATTGAAATTTGCCTTTATGGGCACTATTTAATAACTATTCGCAGGTGATTTTTTAGGGCGAACTTTAGCCTGATGACTGTAAGACGACCTCATTACAAAAAAGACGAAAGTCTCTAAAGCCAAAGGAATGTTTATATGTCTAATCCGCTATTAACCTTCACGGACTTACCTCCGTTTTCACAGATCAAGCCAGAGCACGTAAAGCCTGCAGTTGAGCAAGTGATTGAAGCGTGTCGCAACAAGATAGAACAAGTACTTGAAGGTAATACTTCACCAAGCTGGGACAACCTAGTTGCTCCAATTGAAGAAGTGGATGATCGTTTAGGTCGCATTTGGTCACCTGTAAGCCATATGAACTCTGTCGTGAACAGTGACGAACTGCGTGAAGCGTATGAGAGCTGCTTACCTGTGCTATCTGAATACGGCACTTGGGTTGGCCAACACAAAGGCTTGTTCGAAGCGTATAAAGCGATCAAGGCGAGTGAAGCATTCTCTGCACTGAACCGAGCTCAACAAAAAACTATTACCGACGCACTGCGCGACTTTGAATTGTCGGGCATTGGCTTACCTGCAGATGAACAGCATCGTTACGGCGAGATCAGCAAGCGCCAGTCTGAGTTAGGCTCTCAATTCTCAAATAACGTGCTTGATGCAACCATGGGTTGGAGCAAGCAGATCACAGACGTAGCTGAGCTGGCAGGTATGCCTGAATCAGCACTGGCGGCAGCTCAAGCGGCGGCTGAGTCTAAAGAGCAAGAAGGCTACCTACTGACTTTAGATATCCCATCATACCTACCTGTGATGACCTACTGTGATAACCAAGAACTGCGTAAAGAGCTTTATGAAGCGTACGTAACGCGCGCTTCAGATCGCGGTCCAAACGCAGGTAAGTGGGACAACACTGAGATCATCACCGAGCAACTTAAGCTGCGCCACGAGATCGCGCGCATGCTTGGTTTCAGTACTTACAGCGAAAAATCACTGTCGACTAAGATGGCAGAAACGCCAGACCAAGTGCTTGGCTTCCTAAACGACCTAGCAGTAAAAGCCAAACCGCAAGGTGAGCGAGAAGTTGAAGAGCTACGCCAGTTTGCTGAGAAAGAATTTGGTGTCTCTGAGCTAAACCTGTGGGACATCGCTTACTACAGTGAGAAACAAAAACAGAAACTGTTCGAGATCTCTGATGAAGAGCTTCGTCCTTACTTCCCAGAATCTAATGTGGTTTCAGGTCTGTTTGAGGTACTGAACCGCGTGTTTGGTATGTCGGTAACAGAGCGTCAAGGCGTAGACACTTGGCATGAGTCAGTGCGTTTCTTTGATATCTTTGATGCGACTGGAACACTGCGTGGTAGCTTCTACCTAGATCTATACGCACGTGAACACAAACGTGGTGGCGCTTGGATGGATGACTGTCGTGGTCGTCGCATTACCGAATCTGGCGAGCTACAGACCCCGGTTGCTTACCTAACGTGTAACTTCAATAAGCCAGTTGGTGATAAGCCAGCACTGTTTACTCACGATGAAGTGGTGACCTTGTTCCACGAATTCGGTCACGGTATCCACCACATGCTGACGCAAGTAGAAGCGGGCGCAGTTGCGGGTATCAATGGTGTGCCTTGGGATGCGGTTGAGCTACCAAGTCAGTTCCTAGAAAACTGGTGTTGGGAAGAAGAAGCGCTGTCGTTCATCTCTGGTCACTTCGAAACGGGTGAAGCGCTACCAAAAGAGATGCTAGAGAAGATGCTAGCGGCGAAGAACTTCCAATCTGCGATGTTTATCCTGCGTCAGCTAGAGCTTGGTTTGTTCGATTTCACGCTACACACAGAATACGACCCTGAAGTGGGTGCTCGCGTACTAGAAACGCTAGCGGATGTTAAGTCTAAGGTGTCGGTACTGCCAAGCCTAGATTGGAACCGTTTCTCACACAGCTTTGGTCACATCTTTGCTGGTGGTTACAGCGCGGGCTACTACAGCTACCTGTGGGCAGAAGTGCTATCGGCAGATGCGTTCTCAGCATTTGAAGAAGAGGGTATCTTCAACACTGAAACGGGTAATCGCTTCCTGAACAACATCCTTGAAATGGGTGGCAGTGAAGAGCCAATGGAGCTGTTCAAACGCTTCCGTGGTCGTGAGCCACAAATCGACGCAATGCTGCGCCACGCGGGAATCAACGCATAATCACGGTAACTATCTAGTTTATTGCGAAAAGAGCCTCTAGTTAGAGGCTCTTTTTTTGTCTGTGCGTTATGCCAAGCAAGGCGAATCAATGTTATGGATTCACATTGCGGTTGATAGGGTTCTGCAATGAAATCAGTGTCTCTGTCGACTGAACTTCATCGATCGCTTGCAGCTTATCGATCAATACAAACTGCAGCTCTTCTATCGACTTACACATCAGCTTTACAAAGATATTGTAAGCACCAGTGGTGTAGTACGCCTCAACCACTTCGTCTAAGGCATTCAGCTTAGCGATCGCCGAGTGGTAATCTTTGGCAGCATTAAGGTTGATGCCAATAAAGCAACACACGTCGTAACCCAGTTTTTTGGTGTTTACCACAACTTCCGTTCGCTCGATAATGTCTGCCGATCTCATCTTTTCGATGCGAACGTGAATCGTCGCAGGGCTGACATCGAACTGCTTTGCCATTTCAGCGTAAGGAGTTCGTGCATCTTCCATCAAGGTTTTGAGAATGGCACGGTCTAGATCATCTAGACGAGCTGTGGTTGTGGACATGCATAATCCTTAGGTTGAATGAAAAACATACCGGCTTGAGTACACATCATAGCCAAGGGTGATAATATTAGCAGTAACTATAGGGTTAGGGTGAATTCAGTGCGATTTTCGTTATTTTTTATTGTGATGTGTTGGAGTGTTTTTGCTTCAGCTCAGGCAAAAGATGTGTTGGTTATTCACTCTTATCATCAAGGCTTTTTCTGGACAGATGATTTCCATAAAGGACTATCTGATGAGCTCGATCGCGATGGGTTATCTTACCGGGTTGTTTATCTCGATACCAAGCGAACTCAAAACGCTGAATACTTAGAGCGAATTTATCAGCTATACCGCACTAAGCTGTCGCATGAAGAGTTTGCCGCTGTAGTCGTCAGTGATAATAACGCCCTCAATCTGATGAAACGCTTAGCGCCCGAACTCAATGGCACGCCCGTTATTTTTGGTGGCATCAACAATTTTTCTCCGCAAATGATTGAAGGCTTGCACGCAACCGGTATCACTGAAGATATTGATATGGCGAGCAATATTGAGCTGATCAATCGACTTCAATCGACGGTTAAAAAAGTTTACGTGGTTACCGATCACTCGGTAACGGGTGAAGCTATTCGCGCTCAAGTGGATTTATTTCTACAAAAACGCCCTGAGTTTTCTGGGATGGTGGAGCAATATACGCCTGATTCTTATCAAGAACTGATGACGTTCGCGCAACGCGCTGATCTAACTAAAAGCTTGTTGTTCTGGGCCTACTACCGCGACATCAATGGTCGGGTCAGCAGCAAAGAAGACTGGCGTCAGCTCAACAAAAAAACTCAGATGCCATTGTATATTGTGCATGATTTAGGACTTGGGTTTGGTGCGATTGGTGGCGTGATCCACAGTGGAGAAACGCAAGGTCGAGACACGGGGCGCGTGCTGTTGAGCGTGCTGAACAATCCTAAGGCTCCATTGCCATTGGTGGTTGCTGGCGCGCCAGAAATCAAACTCGATTACCAACAGATCTCACGTTGGGATTTGGGTGCAGAGAATGAAGCCTCAGTAACCTTCCTCAATAAGCCGAAGTCATTCTTAATGCGCTATCGCGATGAAATTCGCACCATCGGTTTAATGTTCTTGAGCATGTCGTGTGTTATCGCGGTGTTGGTGTATTACCTTAACCGTCTGAAGAAGAGCGAACGTGCAAGTCGCCAAAGCCAACGACTGTTGGAGTCGATATTTGATCAGAGCCTGCAATTTATGGGCATCATTGATAAGGGTGGCGTGCTGCTGTCGAGTAACAGCAAGTTACATGAGCTGCTTTATAATCAAGGCTATAAACTGGGAACGCCGCTGCAACAACACCAACATTGGGAAAGTTCTGCGCGAGAAGTGCTAGCCGAATATTTCATCGCAAAAAGTGAGCACCCAGCCTTACGATTTGAAGCCGAGGTGTGGTGTCGAGATCGCGGTGCGATGGTGTTGGATATTTCATTGAAGCCGATGCCGGGCAGTGAAGACGAAGACATTCAGTTTCTCTTTGAGGCGCGCGACGTGACCTCACGTAAGCTTGCTGAGAATAAGCTGTTCCAACGTGAAGCAAACTTGAAGCTGTATTACGACAAACAGCCGGTGATGATGATTACGCTCGATGGCAATAATCGCATTCAACAAGTGAACCAGTTTGCCGAAGAGCTTTTGGGATACCCTCTCGATCAGTTGTTGGGCCATCGCCCTAGAGAATTCTATGTTGATGAGAACGCGATGATTCCTCGTCATATCTTGCTGCAACCTCAGCATAAGATTCGTGGTGTGTGGCGTCGTGATATCGAATATCGCCATGCCGACGGCAGCAAGAGCTGGATTCGTGAAAATATCCGCCCGTTGGTGGAGTCTGATCAGCTGTTGATTGTGGGTGAAGACATCACCGAAACGCACGAGCTTTCTGAAAAGCTAGAGTATCAGGCTCGCTATGACCTACTGACTGACACCTTTAACCGCAACCACTTTGAGCAAGAGCTGCAAAAGGCGCTGAAAGAGGTTGAGAGCCACATGCGAACTCACGCAATGTTGTTCCTAGATTTGGATCAGCTGAAAGTGCTGAACGATACCGCAGGACATGAAGCGGGTGATGCTGCGATCTTGTTTAGCGCCAAACTGCTAGAAGACGTACTGCCTTACAATGCGGTGTTAGCGCGAATGGGTGGTGATGAGTTTGCTGTGCTGATGAAAGACTGTACTGAACGAGATGCGGTGAATGTGTGTCGCAGTATTATCTCGATGATGAGTGAGAATCCATTCTTGTGGGATGATATTCGACTCAACCTGACGTGCTCTATCGGTATTCGATTGATCGACCATACAGCAGCTTCACCACAGATGGTGCACGCTCAGGCGGATGCAGCTTGTCATGCCGCTAAAGAAGAAGGTCGCAATCGCTATCATCTTTACCATCAAGATGATGAAGACCTGCGTCGTCGCCATCTTGAGATGGAGTGCGTTAACCTAGTGCATGAGGCCTTGGCTAACGATCGCTTAGAGTTGTTTGCGCAGCGAATTCTTGGCCTAGATGAAGACAGCGATAAAATGCACTTTGAAATCTTGGTCCGCATCAAGAACATCCAAGGGGAATACATCTCCCCGGGGATCTTCATGCCAGCCTCAGAGCGTTATAACATCGCGCATTTGATTGACCGCCAAGTCGTCAGTCAAACCTTGGGTTGGTTGGAGCAACGCCCTGAGGTTATTGAGGAACTGGGGATGTGTTCAATCAATCTTTCCGGTCACTCGATGGGTAACCGTGAGTTTGTCGAATTTTTGATAGATAGCCTGAGCGATTCATCGATACCGTGTCATAAGATTTGTTTAGAGATCACCGAAACAGCGGCCATGAGTAACATGAAGCAGGCGATCAAGTTCTTCACTCGAATCAAAGAGCTTGGCTGCATGATTGCATTGGATGATTTTGGCTCAGGGCTATCGTCATTTGGCTATCTGAAAAAGCTGCCTGTCGATATTGTGAAGATCGATGGCTTGTTTGTACGTGATATTGATGTGAATGAGATGGACCATGTGATGGTTCGCTCGATCAATGATCTTGCCAAGCAGATGGGCAAGCACACCGTGGCTGAGTTCGTTGAAAATACCCAGATTATCGACAAGCTTATCGAACTGGGTGTGAACTACGCGCAGGGCTACATCATAGGGCGACCTAAGCCACTCGCAGAGCTTGTTGAAGAGTTAAGACAAGAGCGAGAGACAGAGCCATTGGTTTAGGTAAGCCGACTTTAGCTGGGAATACTTTTCACCGCTAATATGTATTGTTGAGGCAATCAGGTAAACTGGTTGCCTCTTTTGTTTTGAATACTACTGTCTGTTGGAGACGACCTTGCAACTACAACTGATTTGCGAAGATGCTACCCAAATCGATCATTTGAATGACTTAGCGACCCGCTGGAACTTATCTCATGATGAAAGCAGCGATTTTGCTTTGGTACTGACTAGTGAGCGACTTGAGCTACGTAAAGTCGATGAGCCCAAGCTTGGCGCTATCTTTGTTGATTTAGTGGGAGGCGCAGTTGGTCACCGACGTAAGTTTGGCGGTGGTAAAGGTCAGGCGATTGCCAAAGCAGCTGGTTTAAACAAAGGCGCAACGCCAACTATTCTTGATGGTACTGCAGGCTTAGGGCGCGATGCGTTTGTGTTGGCTTCTCTAGGTTGTAAGGTGCAAATGGTCGAGCGTCACCCCGTTGTGGCCGCACTGCTTGATGATGGCTTGCAGCGAGCGCAACAAGACCCAGATATCGGTGGTTGGGTAACTGAACGCATGAAGTTGATTCACGCATCCAGTCACGATGCTTTAGACAAGCTCAGTAACGATCCTGACTTTGAACAACCTGATGTGGTGTACCTCGACCCTATGTACCCACACCCAGAGAACAAAAAGAAATCGGCTCTGGTCAAAAAAGAGATGCGCGTATTCCAATCTTTGGTGGGTGCCGATCTGGATGCTGATGGCCTATTTGAGCCAGCGATGAAGTTGGCATCGAAGCGAGTTGTGGTTAAAAGACCGGATTACGCAGCTTGGTTAGACGAGCAAAAACCGAGCATGGCGATCGAAACCAAAAAGAACCGTTTTGACGTCTATGTGAAAGCATCAATGACTTAATTGAAGCATCAATAACTTAGATACACGCTAAGAAAATTTCCCGTCATAAATACGATAAATTGCCATTTAACACTTGCGATAGTCGCGTTACAGATGTATATCTAACTAAGAATCATTATTATTCTTAGCTGGAGTTGAAGCATGGCTAAACGCTTTTGTAAGTTAAACCGTCGAGATATCACCGAACACTTGGGCGAGATCCACAGCTTGGTGACTGAACCTAAGTTCGTGTGTCGTTCTTGCGCGCGTTCTTCGGCGGATCAAGCGAATCTATGCAAACCCACCGCAATTCCACCTCTTGGTTGTCAAAACAAACCCGTTGAAGAGAAAGTCGCATGCGGCCTGCTAGCGGAAACATTACCTGCACCAGAACTGTCGCTTGCGGAAATCAACGAGGCAATTGAACCGAGCGTACAAATGTTCGATCCAGCCGCCGCTGATATGGCCCCTGAGCTTGCCAAAAAAGAAGCCGCACAGAAAAAAGCCAAGCTGAAAAAACTGATGGCGAAGGCGAGCGGCGATGAGAAAGCTGAACTCAAACAAGCGAAGAAAGCGGCGAAGAAACAAGAGAAGTACAACAAAAAGCTCGCGAAGATGATTAAGAAGCAGCAAAAGCTGTTTAAGAAAAGCCAAAAACTGGAAAGTGACCTGGAACGCATCAACCTACAACTTGATGACGTTGCCTTCACTGAAAGTAAGACTCAGGTGGTGAGCCACAATCACATCCACTGAAGTTAATTCGAAGAGCTTATTGCTACACAGATGATTTAAAAAGAGCGACCTACGGTCGCTCTTTTGCTTTCTGGATATTATTTTAAATAAGAATCTTGCTAGTCAAACAAAGCTTATTAGTTAAATACAGCTTGTTAGTTAACTAAAGCTTGTCAGCTAAATACAGATTGTTAGTTAAATACAGATTGTTAGTTAAATACAGCTTGTTAGCTTAACGCGCTAGGCATTGCTAGCATCTCTCGCAACACGCTTCTTCACCCACGTCTCATTGACGAACAAAGAGAACAAGATAACGGCACCACCAATAGACAATCGAACCAAATCGACATCTCTGTTCCAAATCAGGATGTTCACCACAAGGCCAGCTGGAACTAAAACATTGTTCATCACAGCCAGTGCGCCAGCATTGACCATGCACGCGCCTTTATTCCACATAAAGTAACCCAGCCCCGAAGCAATCAAGCCAAGGTAGATCAGGATTCCCCATTGAAGAGTGGTGGTTGGCAGCTTCTCTGGATTGCCCAGTAGCATGAAAGCAACGGAAGCGACGCATAACGCCCCTAAGTAGAAGTAACCAAATACGGTTCGCTGAGGTAATTCAGTCGATTCCTTCTCCATCACTACCTTGTAACTCACCTGACCGATAGCAAAGCACAGGTTCGCGCCTTGCACGACGAGGAAGCCAACTAAAAAGTTCTCATTGATGCCTGCAAATTTAATGAATACCGCGCCCAATACCGCAATTGCCGCAGTCACTAAGTACCACGGAGAGAATTGCCCTTTGAGGAAATCATAAATAAGCGTGACGTAAATTGGGGTAAAAACGGTAAACAAAAGGACTTCAGGAACGGATAGCAGTAAGAAAGACTGATAGTAGAAGCAGTACATTAAGCCAAGCTGGATGCCACCAATGGCCATCAATTTAGCGATCAGCTTACGCGAGACGCCACGGAATTTAAGGAAAGGAAGAAACACGATACCTGCAAGGGCAACACGCATCAGTACAGAGAACCAAGCATCAACCTGACCCGCAAGGTAAACGCCGATCAGGCTAAAGGAGAAGGCCCATAGGAGGGTAACACCAGCTAAATAGCTCATAGTAAAACTTCGTTAATAAGATATGAGCTGTATGTTACCTAACCTTAATTCATTAGTCTTCTGAATCTCTTAGAGGCACGACCAGCATATCAACCGGAGAGGCGTTGATCAGTTGTCGTGTTGAAGAAAGTAGCTTGCTCCAGAAATCTTGATGGTGACCACAAACCACTAAATCAACATTAAACTCGTTGATGGTGTCACACAGCTCATGACTCAAATCGCCACTGCCCACTAAGGTATGGGTGATTGGGTATTGAGCATGCTCAGCAAAATTTTGCAGCTGAACTCGAGATGCTTCCATCGCGTTATGTTGGGTTTCTGCCATGTTGATATCAATCAGGCCGGTATACAGCTCCGCGTAGTTAATATCGATATGGATAAAAGAGACTTTGGCTTCCAATGGCTTAGCCAATGCTACCGCTTTATCCACAATTAATTTGCTGTCTTCTGATAAATCGACCGCGACCAAAATATGTTTGTAACTCATATCGCTACCTCCTTTATTCATTGTCTGATTTAAGATTAGCACTATGCGATGGCTTTTTTTGCTGAAGTGATCTCATATCCACTGTCTTGCGTAATGACAGCTCGAAATATTGGTTAACTAATGGCCTGCGAGATATTCATTAAATAGTGATATAGTAGAGAAAATTGAGGATGTAATTAGGAGTCTTAAATGCTGTCAAAAACTATGGTTGAGCAACTGAATGATCAAATTAACCTAGAATTTTTCTCATCCAATCTATACTTACAAATGAGTGCTTGGTGTGAAGACAAAGGATTTGAAGGTGCAGCAGAGTTTCTGCGTGTTCATGCAGTAGAAGAAATGGAACATATGCAGCGTCTTTTCACTTACGTAAGCGAAACAGGTGCAATGCCAATTCTGGGTTCGATTGAAGCACCGAAACACGAATTCGAAAGCCTTGGTGCAGTGTTCCGTGAAACTTATGAACATGAGCAGATGATTACTGAAAAGATCAACAAACTGGCTCACGTTGCTTTCAGCACACAAGACTACTCAACCTTTAACTTCCTGCAATGGTACGTTGCAGAGCAACACGAAGAAGAGAAGTTGTTTAAAGGTGTATTGGATAAGCTAGAGCTTGTTGGTGAAGACGGTAAAGCACTGTTTTTTATTGATAAAGACCTAGCGCAATTGGCAAAAGATGGTTCATCTTCAATTATGGAAGCTCCTGCCGTTTAGGTAGTACGAAAAAGACACTGATTATCTTTTTCTTTTGAGTTTTCTTATGAAGATGTAGGGAGGAAAGGATGATCAGCGGCGACACTATTCTATTTGCACTAATGGTTGTGACTTGCGTGAACTGGGCGCGTTATTTTACTGCGCTAAGAACGCTCATTTATATTATGCGAGAAGCGCATCCTCTACTTTATCAACAAGTAGACGGAGGCGGTTTTTTCACAACCCATGGCAATATGACCAAACAGGTTCGCCTGTTCAGTTACATCAAAAGCAAAGAGTATCACCATCATCATGACGAAGTTTTTACTTCGAAGTGCGATCGCGTAAGACAGTTATTCATACTCTCTTCCGCTCTGCTAGGTGTAACCTTGCTGTCTTCTTTCATCGTCTGAGTTTTTAGTACGTGTGAAGTAGAGCTTAGGTTCTGGTGTGAAGCTTCGGTTGTTGGTTCGCTAAGTTAAGTAGTGGTTTTGCTGCTGTCTGCTAATTGTACAATTGAACATCAATTGCAAAGTTTAAAATTGCCGCTAAAATAGCGAGCAATTAGTAAGGATGTGCTGTTTATGCACATCCTTTTTTATTGATGGCATTTCGAGAACAGGGCGTACTCGAGGTGCAAAAGTGAAGAAAGCAGAACCCCAATGAGTGAAAAGTTTGATGTAATCGTAATTGGTGCGGGCGCCGCGGGCTTAATGTGTGCTGCGGAAGCGGGTAAACGTGGCCGACGAGTGCTGGTGGTTGATCATGCAAAGAAACCAGGCAGAAAAATTTTAATCTCAGGTGGCGGCCGTTGTAACTTTACTAACTATGATGTTTCAGCCAACAACTTCCTATGTAACAACCCTCACTTCGTGAAGTCAGCCTTATCTCAATACACCAACTGGGATTTTATCTCGATGGTGAGCAAGTACGGTATTGAGTTCGAAGAGCGAGACCACGGCCAATTGTTCTGTGTGAATGACCATACTGCAAAAGACATCGTGAGCATGTTGCTTGAAGAGTGTAAGCAGGCGAAAGTTGAACAGCGCTACCGTTGTGATGTTCACTCCATCGAAAAAACAGACGCTGGCTTTAAGATGCACCTTAATACCGACGAAGTTGAGTGTGACTCACTTGTCGTGGCGACGGGCGGTTTATCGATGCCGAAACTAGGCGCGACGCCATTTGGCTATAAGATTGCCGAGCAGTTTGGTTTGTCTGTGATGCCGACTACTGCGGGTTTGGTGCCATTTACTCTGCATAAAGAAGACAAAGAAGCCTTTGCTGAGCTTTCAGGCATCGCGATTCCTGCCGAGATCACCGCGCAAGACGGCACCTTATTCAAAGAAGCGTTGCTGTTTACTCACCGCGGCCTATCTGGCCCTTCGGTATTGCAAATTTCTTCGTTCTGGAAAGCGGGTCAATCGGTTTCGATTAATCTAGTACCAGAAGTGGACGTTGCTGAACTACTTGAAAACTCTCGTGAGAAACACCCAAATCAGAGCCTGAAAAACACCTTGGCGAAAGCACTGCCGAAGCGTTTTGTGGAAGTGCTGATTGATCGTAAAGAGCTTGAAGACAAGCCGCTCAAGCAGTTCAATGAAAAACAGCTGAATGACATTGTAGAGCATTTAGAGAACTGGAAAATTGCGCCAAACGGCACCGAAGGTTACCGAACAGCGGAAGTGACTCTAGGCGGTGTGGACACCAATCATCTATCTTCAAAAACCATGGAATGTAAGAGCGTGTCTGGCCTCTATTTCATTGGTGAAGTGATGGACGTAACCGGTTGGTTAGGCGGCTATAATTTCCAATGGTGTTGGAGTTCTGGCTTTGCAGCAGGTCAGTGGGTTTAAGCTTACCCATAGATTCTAAATTATATAAAAATGGCGAGTCATACGACTCGCCATTTTTGTATCTAACATTGTGTACTAGCTCTAGATTCGACTTTATTGATAGCTTTTCGCTCTCAATCGAATCTTTTAGCGCTTATTTACGCAGCTTTGTTTTTTGAAAACTTGATCTGTTGAATCACCAAACCAGCAATAATCAGCACTAAACCAAACAGTGTTGCAGGGTGAATCTCTTCGCCAATGATGGTGGAAAGTAGCATCAGTGAGATAAATGGCGAGGCAAAAATTAGGTTGCTGATACGCGCCGTATTGTTGGTTAGCTTGAGTGCTGATAACCATAATACAAAGGTAATGCCCATCTCGAACAGACCAACGTAAGTCACCGCCATCCAACCCTTCGCCGTAATTTGGCTAAAGCTTTCGCCCTCAAAAAGGGTTAAACCGATCGCGAAAGGTAATGCCACTAAGAAACCAAGCAGTACGCCAACCACTGGGTCAGCCTTGTTTTTGGTGTTGAGAATCCAATATCCTGCCCAAAGCAGAGTAGAAAGCAGCGCCAGAGCCACACCAAGTGGACTATCGAACTGCATTCCTAGCACATCGCCTTTGGTGGCAATAACTACCACACCCGCATAGCTGAAGGTACACGCAATCCAATCTTGCTTACGAATCTTTTGCCCCAGAAAAACCGCCGCCATTAAGGTTAGCGTGATAGCCCAGCTGTAGTTGATGGCTTGAGCTTGAGAAGCGGGCAGCAGGTCGTAGGCTTTGAATAGAATCAGGTAATAAGCCAATGGGTTAACCAGGCCGAGCAGCAGGTAATACCAAGGGTTTGAAAGGAACGTTGTACTCAGCTGAGAGAGCTTACCTTGAAAGGCGCAGACTGCGATCAGCGCAATCGACGACACAATACTGGCAATGGTCAGCATTTGAATCGGTGAAAACTCAGCAAGGGTCAGCTTAAAAGCAGTAGCGACCGTTGACCACAGCAGTACTGCGGAAAGGCCAAAGCCCAAGGCACGACGTTCGTTCATGGCAACTCATTCTAATTTGATGGGACAGAATACGGAGCGCCTAGTCTATCTGTCGAATTTTAATACGGCAAACTGGACATTTATCCAGTATCAAAATACCATTTAATGAGTTATTTCAAATTAGGCTAAATCATTATCATGCAATGGATTATCGAACATCAGGCAACGCTTATTGCTGCAATTTCTGGCGCGCTCGTCAGCGGCGGTGTCGTGGGTTGGTGGATTAAACAGAAGCTCTCTTTTCAGCAGCGATTGCTCGAGCAGCAGCTAGAGTCCGATCGTTTGTTGCATGAATCTCAGCAAGCTCAGCTCAAAGCATCACTCGCAGAGGCGCAACAAGAGCTCGATGAGTTAGATGATGACCGAGACAAAGCGGCATTCGAGCTCAAGCAGGCGCACGGTAAGGTGATGGCTGCAATGGAAAAACTGCGCTACTTTGAGGCGGTAAAGCAAGAGCGCCAGCAGTACGCTGATGAGATCAATGTGCTTAAAGATCATAAGTCTGAATTAGAAGCCGAGCTGCGCGAGCAAGAAGCAAGGCATGACCAAGAAAACCTCGCCAATAGCGAAAAGCTGCAGTTGCTAGAGCAAGCTGAATCACGACTTAAGCAGCAGTTTGAATTGTTAGCGAACCAACTGTTTGAAACCAAAACCGCCAAGGTCGATCAGCAGAATAAGCAGAGCCTAGAAGGTTTGTTGTCTCCACTAAGAGAGCAGTTGGAAGGCTTTAAGAAACAAGTGAACGACAGCTTCAGCCAAGAAGCCAAAGAGCGTCATACTTTGGTGCATGAGCTTAAAAACCTGCAGCGTCTTAATGAGAGTATGACGCGTGAAGCGGTGAACCTGACTCAAGCGCTAAAGGGTGACAACAAACAACAAGGTAACTGGGGCGAGGTGGTGCTGGCTCGCGTGCTTGCTGAATCAGGACTGCGCGAAGGCCACGAATACCAAACGCAAGTGAACCTGCAAAACGATGCGGGCAAGCGTTATCAACCGGATGTGATTGTGCATCTGCCACAAGACAAGCAAGTGGTGGTCGATTCAAAAATGGCGCTGGTGGCATTTGAACGCTATTTCAATGCCGAAACCGATCAGCAACGCGATGCTGCATTGCGCGATCACTTGGTGTCACTGCGGGCCCACATCAAAGGCTTGAGCCAGAAAGATTATCATCAGCTCAAAGGCATACAGAGTCTGGATTACGTGTTGATGTTTATTCCGGTTGAACCAGCATTCCAAGTGGCGATTCAGGCGGATCCTAGCTTGGTGAAAGACGCGATGGAGCAAAATATCATCTTGGTCAGCCCAACCACTTTGCTGGTGGCACTGCGTACCATTGATAACCTGTGGCGTAACGACAGACAGAACCAGAACGCACAGGTTATCGCAGAACGTGCGAGCAAGCTTTACGACAAGCTGCGCCTGTTTGTTGATGATATGGAAGGCCTTGGCAGCTCACTTGATAGAGCAAACCAAAGTTATCAAGGGGCGATGAATAAGCTAGTCACAGGGCGAGGCAACGTGATTCGTCAGGCCGAAAGCTTCAAGCAATTGGGTGTTGAAGTGAAGAAACCGATCTCGATTGGTTTGGCCGAAATGGCGCAAAATGAGGCTTTTTCAGAAAATGCCTCCTTAGTAGAAAGACAACCCGCTGAGGATAAAGTAAACTAATCGGCCGCAGCGCCTCTAAACACGGAGCGTGCTGTCGATGAGAACTTACCATGGTAGATAACAGCATTATGGACACAAGCGTGCAGACAAATTCAGCAGTAGAGTCAGAAACCACACACTTTGGTTTCGAAACAGTCGCGAAAGACGAAAAAGTCGCGAAAGTAGCAGAGGTATTTCACTCTGTAGCCGCTAAATACGACATCATGAATGACTTAATGTCGGGTGGTGTTCACCGCTTGTGGAAGCGATTCACGATTGATTGCAGTGGCGTTCGCCCTGGTCAGCGTATCCTAGATCTTGGTGGTGGTACTGGCGACCTTACTGCGAAATTCTCGCGTATCGTTGGTGAAAAAGGCCACGTGGTTCTTGCTGATATCAACAACTCAATGCTGAATGTTGGCCGTGATAAGCTGCGTGATAGCGGCATTGTTGGCAACGTACACTACGTACAAGCGAACGCTGAAGAGTTGCCATTCCCAGATAACTACTTCGATTGCATTACGATCAGCTTCTGTCTGCGTAACGTAACCGATAAAGACCAAGCGCTGCGTTCTATGTACCGCGTACTTAAGCCGGGTGGCCGTCTGTTGGTTCTTGAGTTTTCTAAGCCAGTGCTTGAGCCACTATCAAAGGTTTACGACGCATACTCTTTCCACCTGTTGCCAAAAATGGGTGAGTTGATTGCTAACGATGCAGACAGCTACCGTTACCTTGCAGAATCTATTCGTATGCACCCAAATCAAGAGACTTTGGAAGGCATGATGCAAGAAGCGGGCTTTGAAAATACAAAATACTTCAACCTAACGGGCGGCATTGTTGCGCTGCACCGCGGTTACAAGTTCTAGTCGAGCTTGGTAGCAGGCTCGCTGAGCGTGCTAAACAATAAGAATAAAGATAGAACGGATAGGTTAAGGCTTATCCGTTTTCAAAGGTAAGGACAGTCATGCCATTTGATCCATTGGTAACCGCGGTTATTGAAACCTCTTTAAATACTTTCGTGAACGATGATCCAGCACTGGTTCGTCGTTTGTCTCGTTTAAAGGGGCAGATCATTCAAGTCAATTTGAAAGAGTTGAATAAAACACTCACTTTCGTTTTCAGCCAACAGATTGATGTGTTGTCAGAATACGAAGGGCAGCCTGACTGCTACCTATCTTTGAACCTATCGGTGTTACCTGAACTGCGTGAGCAATCGAACATCACCAAGCTGATCAAGCAAGATAAGCTGATCTTAGAAGGTGATATTCAACTGGCTCAGAAATTCGCTCAACTGATGACAGACTGCAAGCCTGATTTGGAAGAGTGGTTATCGCGCGTAACGGGTGATGTGGTTGCGCATACCTTGGTGCAAGGCGTTAAAAACGTCGGTGGCTTTGTAGCAAAACAGGCAACTAAGCATCAAAATCATGTTGCTCAAGTTCTGACTGAAGAGTGGAAGATCGCACCTGCACCGTTAGAAGTTGCGCACTTTTGCGACCAAGTTGATGACGTAAAAAGCTCCGCTGCTCGTCTTGAAGCTAAGTTGAACGCTCTGTTGGAGAAAGCATGACCCCAGCAGAACTGAAACGTCTTTATCATATTATCAAGGTACAGTTGGAATACGGCCTTGATGAGTTGATGCCGGAACACCAACTGACTAAAGCTCCTTTGTTGGCGCGAAAGTCACTGTTTTGGCTTAAGAACAAGCATCAAGATAAAGAGTTGGGTCATCGCTTGCGCCTTGCGCTGCAAGAACTTGGTCCAGTGTGGATCAAGTTTGGACAGATGATGTCGACACGTCGTGATCTGTTCCCTCCTCATATCGCCGATCAGTTGGCGTTGTTGCAAGACCAAGTTGCGCCGTTTGATGGTCAACTGGCGAAGCAAGATATGGAAAAGGCGTTGGGTGGCAGTTTAGACAACTGGTTTACCGACTTTGATGTCGAGCCACTGGCTTCTGCTTCTATCGCTCAGGTGCATACCGCAAAGCTTAAAGAGAGCGGTCGTGAGATTGTTCTGAAGGTAATTCGACCTGATATTCGCCCGGTGATTGACGCAGATCTAAAACTGATGCACCGAATGGCGCGTATAGTCGCTAAGTCGCTTCCTGAAGCACGTCGTTTGAAACCGGTTGAAGTGGTTCACGAGTACGAGAAAACGTTACTTGATGAACTCGACCTGCGCCGTGAGGCGGCCAATGCCATTCAACTGCGACGTAATTTTGAAGGCAGTGAAGAGCTGTATGTTCCAGAGGTTATCCCTGATCTAAGCAGCGAAACCCTGATGGTGTCAGAGCGAATCTATGGTATTCAAGTCTCCGATATTGAGACGCTAGAAGCCAACGGCACCAACATGAAATTGCTCGCGGAACGCGGTGTGACGGTATTCTTCACCCAAGTATTCCGAGATAGCTTTTTCCATGCAGACATGCACCCGGGCAACGTATTTGTTAACCCAGAGAATCCAGATAACCCTCAGTGGATTGGTTTGGATTGTGGCATTGTTGGTACGCTCAATAGCGAAGATAAGCGCTATTTAGCAGAGAACTTGTTGGCTTTCTTCAATCGAGATTACCGTAAAGTTGCTGAGCTACACGTTGATTCGGGGTGGGTGCCACACGACACTAACGTCAATGATTTTGAGTTCGCGATCCGTATGGTGTGTGAGCCAATCTTTGCAAAACCACTTGGCGAGATCTCATTTGGCCATGTGTTGCTAAACTTATTTAATACAGCAAGACGTTTCAACATGGAGGTTCAACCTCAGTTGGTGCTTCTGCAAAAGACCTTGTTGTATGTCGAAGGCCTAGGCCGTCAGCTGTATCCGCAACTTGATTTGTGGGCAACGGCGAAGCCTTTCCTTGAAACCTGGATGATGAATCAGGTGGGGCCGCAAGCTGTGATCAACGCAGTAAAAGAGCGTGCGCCATTCTGGGCAGAAAAACTGCCAGAGCTGCCAGAGCTACTTTATGACAGCTTGCGCCAAGGTAAAGCGATGAACCACAGAATGGATCAGCTTTATCAAGGTTACCGAGATAGTAAGCGTCAGCAAGCAACTGGAAAGTTTTTGTTTGGCGTTGGAGCCACTTTAGTCGTATGCTCCGCAATATTAGTTTCAAGCCCTTATGAGCAGCTATCTATGGGCTGTGGCATCGCAGGTGTCACATTTTGGTTGCTTAGTTGGCGAGCTTACCGTCGTTAGACAGTAGACTCTCTTAATATTTTTATGTGTAGACAGACCCGAGGACAATGACAATGGGTGGTATCAGTATTTGGCAACTTCTAATCATTGCTGTAATTGTAATTTTGCTATTCGGAACAAAGAAACTGCGCGGTATGGGTGGTGACTTAGGTTCAGCGGTTAAAGGCTTCAAAAAAGCGATGAGCGATGAAGACAAGCCTGCAGATAAGAAAGATGCAGACTTCGAACCAAAGAATATTGAACAGCAGAAGACAGAAGCTCACGCTGAAACAACTGCTGAAACAAAGAAAGACAAAGAGCAGGCGTAAATCGTGTTTGATATCGGTTTTTGGGAACTGGTATTAATATCTGTCGTTGGGTTAGTGGTTTTAGGGCCTGAGCGTTTGCCCGTGGCGATTCGCAGTATTTCCAAGTTTGTTGGACAAGCGAAAAGCATGGCAAACAGTGTGAAAGATGAACTTTCTCATGAGCTTAAGGTGCAAGAGCTGCAAGAAAACCTACGCAAGGCGGAAAAAATGGGTATGGAAGATTTATCTCCAGACCTTAAAGCGTCAGTCGATGAACTCAAGCAGGCCGCTGCTGAGGTTCAACGTCCGTATGCTAAGCCTGAGTCTGATAAGCCAAGTGAGACTAAACCTAGTGTCATGGAAACTGTGGAATCTGAAACCATTCAGGTCAACAGCGAAGCTTCAGCACCGTCAGATAAGAAAGCCGAATAGTCTCGCAAGGAGGAGTCGCCGGATACTTGATTCGCTAGATGTTTAAATAGATATCTATTCAAGTAAATAACTATTCAAGTGGATACCAATTCAACTGGATAGATACACGCGCGGCTCCTTTTCGATCTTCCTGTTTAAGAGGTTTGACATGTCTTCGACTGAGCAGACACAGCCTTTAATTAGCCACCTTCTAGAACTACGTAATCGCCTACTACGTGCGATTGTCGCGGTGCTAGTGATATTTGTCGGGCTAATTTATTTTGCTAATGATATTTATGAATTCGTATCAGCACCTTTGGTAGATCGTCTACCGGAAGGGGCGACGATGATCGCAACCGATGTTGCATCGCCATTTTTCACACCGCTGAAATTAACCTTGATCGCGTCTATATTCCTCGCGGTTCCGTTTATTTTGTATCAGGTGTGGGCTTTTGTTGCTCCGGGTTTATACAAGCATGAAAAACGCTTGATCATGCCGCTATTGGCTTCAAGTTCATTGCTGTTTTACTGTGGTGTGGCGTTCGCTTACTTTATTGTATTCCCGTTGGTATTTGGCTTTTTTACGGCCATATCATTAGGGGGAGTAGAGTTCGCAACCGACATCTCAAGCTATCTTGATTTTGTACTCGCGCTGTTCTTTGCTTTTGGTATTGCCTTTGAAGTGCCTGTTGCGATTATCTTGTTGTGTTGGACGGGGGCAACAACGCCTCAATCTCTGTCTGAAAAGCGTCCTTACATTGTGGTGGGTGCTTTCATCATCGGTATGATGCTGACACCACCAGATATGATCTCGCAAACACTGTTGGCGATTCCAATGTGTATTCTGTTTGAGATTGGTCTGTTTTTCGCACGCTTTTATACGCGTAAGCCAGATGCGGATGAAGAGGAAGAAGCTGAATCTTGATTCGGAATGCTTCAGTAAAAATCACATAATAAAAAAAGCGGCCTAGGGCCGCTTTTTTATTATGTCTGTTTATCGAATCTTTAACTGATAGCCACAGTTCTGACATATATAGAGCTCTTTGATGCCCAAAATTTTATGCCATAGGGTTCGATGTTGACGTTGTAAGTGTTGTGAATGGTCACACATAATCAACTATCTCCATATGCAGGTGGTTGATACTATACATGTCACTTAGCTTTCTCAAATAAATTCAGGAAAAATCCGTAATAATTACTTATTAATAGATTTGTCATAAATTAAACAATGCCTTAGCATTTTTGGTGGTTATGTTTTCGACTTCTTCAAGGGTAATTCCGCGTAATTCGGCGATGCGTTTTGCTACTAATTCTGTGTAGGCTGGTTCATTGCGTTTACCGCGATTCGGTGTTGGTGCCAAGTATGGGCAATCTGTCTCTAGAATGACGTAATCCATATCGAGATGTGGGATCACCTTGTCCATCCCAGAGTTCTTAAAGGTCGAAACGCCGCCTAAACCTAAATGAAAGCCTAGCTCGTTGATCGCTTGAGCTTCCTCTAAGCTGCTACCAAAGCAGTGGAATACCCCGCGTAAGCTGCCATCTTGTTCTTTACGAAGTAGGGCAAGTGTCTCTTCAATGGAATCACGAGTGTGGATCACCACAGGTAGATCAAGCTCTTTTGCCCACTGCAGTTGAGTCACAAACGCCATCTCTTGTTCAGCCTTGAAGGTTTTATCCCAGTACAAGTCGATACCAATCTCACCCACGGCGATAAAGTCATGCTTATCAAACCAAGCTCGAATGGTTTTGAGGGTTTGCTCGATATTCGCATCCACATAACAAGGGTGTAAGCCCATCATTGAACGGCACACATCAGGAAACTGCGCTTCCGTTGCTAACATTGGTTCGATAGATTCTAAATCGATGTTCGGCAATAGAATGGTATCAATCCCTTGAGCCAGTGCGCGCTGCACAACTTGTTCGCGGTCTTCATCGAATTCACTAGCGTAAATATGAGCATGGGTGTCGATCATTGTTTTGTCCTGAAAGCGGTCTTTACTGAGTTGTCATGAGTATACGGCAGTGTGAGGAGAAGGTCATTTTTTGCCATTTATCCCTATTTTTGAGTGGGTTTCATATTTTACTGCTAGCGTCCTGAGCCATCAGTGATATGCTTTTGCCTGTATTTAGCACTTTTCATATCTAAGTATTTCGGTGCTTAGACTAGGCAAGGAGAATCTAGTGTCTGTTTCAATTCAAGGTCAATTCCCAGGTCGCCGTATGCGCCGTATGCGTAAGCACGACTTTAGCCGTCGCCTAATGGCAGAAAATCAATTGTCTGTGGATGATCTAATCTACCCAATGTTTATCCTGATGGGTAAAGACCGCCGCGAGCCTGTCGAGTCAATGCCAGGTGTTGAACGCTTGTCGATCGACTACATGCTTGAGGAAGCAGATTACCTGTCAAAGCTGGGTGTTCCTGCGATTGCTCTATTTCCAGTCGTGAACCAAGATGCTAAAAGTTTATGCGCAGCTGAAGCTCATAACTCAGAAGGTTTGGTGCAGCGCGCTGTACGTTTACTAAAAGAGCATGTGCCAAACATTGGCGTTATTACTGACGTAGCACTAGACCCGTTCACCACTCACGGCCAAGACGGCATCATCGATGAAGATGGTTACGTGATGAATGACGAGACGACTGAAGTCTTGATCAAGCAAGCATTATCACACGCTGAAGCGGGTGCTGACGTAGTTGCCCCATCGGATATGATGGATGGTCGCATTGGTAAGATCCGTGAAGCGTTAGAAGAAGCGGGCCATATTCATACTCAGATTATGGCGTACTCTGCAAAATATGCATCGTGCTACTACGGCCCATTCCGTGATGCAGTTGGCAGTGCTTCGAACCTGAAAGGTGGTAACAAGAAGAACTACCAGATGGATCCAGCCAACAGCGATGAAGCGATTCATGAAGTCGCGATGGATCTTAATGAAGGTGCGGACATGGTGATGGTGAAACCAGGCATGCCTTACCTTGATATTGTTCGTCGTGTTAAGCACGAACTGCAAGCGCCTACGTTTGCTTACCAAGTATCTGGTGAATACGCGATGCACAAAGCGGCGATTCAAAACGGCTGGCTGAAAGAGCGCGAAACCGTCATGGAATCACTGTTGTGCTTTAAGCGTGCTGGCGCTGATGGCATTCTTACTTACTTCGCTAAAGATGTCGCAGAGTGGCTTGCTGAAGATAACGCACAAGCTGCTGAGCATTTAAAAGAAAAGTAACCGTGTAGATCTCACTTAAGTGATCAGTAAAGGGTTGGCCATTGTGCCAGCCCTTTCGTTTATAAGGATGAATAAGATGTCAGTTGTCGTACGTGAAGGTTCTTTAGAAGAAGTGGTGTCTGTGGTCGAGCAGATCTCTGAGTTCGCTAAAAAAGAGAGTGTCGCTTCTCTGTCAGAGCGGCTGGCAGGGAAAAAGAGCCTTATCTTAGTGGCTGAAGAAGCTGGCGTGTTGCTTGGCTTTAAGATCGGCTATGAATTGGATCAAGATACTTTTTACAGCTGGTTTGGTGGCGTGTCACCGCTCGCGAGGAACAAAGGCGTTGCACAGGCGCAATTAGACGTTCAGGAACAGTGGGCGAAAGAGCAGGGCTACAGACAGTTAAAGGTTAAGTCTCGTAACCAGTTCCCTGCAATGTTGCGCCTGTTATTGAGAAACGGTTACCTAATCGAAAGATTTGAAGAAAAAGAAGACATTAATGACCATAGAATCCATTTTTTGAAGCAAATTTAAGCACTGCTGTTAACGGTTTATAAATCAAATGAGATTTATTATCATTTAATTGTTGACTATTAAATGAGAATCATTATTATTAACTTCGTCTTAGGGAATGAGGAAATGTTCACAAGGATGTTAAGTACTCAAGTATCTACTTGGTTACCCAACAGAATTCTCGCGAACTTGTACTAAGTTCTTTTTGACACGACATTGCTCACATTGCTCACATTGCTTCCAGTGTAATTTATAGCTTTTAGGTAAAGCTGTGGTATTCAATTTGAATGGCTTTACCGGTTTTTGCTAGGCGACATCTTCGGGTGTCGCTTTTTTTTATACCTACCATTTCAACAAGATGCATATTTAGTGGCACGTATTTTTATGAATAAAACGCCATCAGCATTCTTTTCCACAACGCAAGATCGAGAAAAGATCGTTGATCATCTGTTCGATCTGTAAAATTATTCTTTATTTTCAGTTGTTTATTGGTGTTTTTTGAGTTGTTCACCGTAGTTCTCAACAGGGTGGATAAATAATATAAACAGAGTTATCCACAGAACGCTTGCGTCTAAGAACAAAAAATAACAACAAATCGATTATAACGAACACAACCGAGTGAACGGATACAGATCGACAACGTGGAATCCAACCAACAGACGTGGCATTCTTAACAGATAATTTCTGTACTTACTGGATACACAAACATTATGGCTCGTATTCCTGATAATCCATTGATTCTGATCGATGGCTCTTCTTACCTATATCGCGCGTTTCATGCTTACCCTGGCACCATGAGCAATGGTGATATCCCGACTAACGCGGTTTACGGTGTAGTTAACATGCTGCGCAGCATGATGCGTCAATTTGCTTCTGATCGTATTGCGGTTATTTTTGATGCAAAAGGAAAGACGTTCCGTGATGACATGTACCCAGAGTACAAGGCTAATCGTCCACCTATGCCGGATGATCTACGTTGTCAGATCGAACCTTTGCACAACGTGATTCGCGCAATGGGTCTACCACTTATCTCGATCCCAGGCGTTGAAGCGGATGATGTGATTGGTACGCTAGCTTCTCAAGCATCTAAAGCGGGCATGCCGGTTTTGATCAGTACTGGCGATAAAGATATGGCGCAGCTGGTTGATGACAACGTTACTTTGATCAACACCATGACCAACGTGGTTATGGATCGCGAAGGCGTGATAGAGAAGTTTGGCATCCCACCTGAGCTGATTATCGACTACCTTGCACTGATGGGCGATAAAGTGGATAACATTCCTGGCGTTCCAGGTGTTGGTGACAAAACAGCAACTGCTCTACTACAAGGCATTGGTAGCATCGAGAAGTTGTACCAAAACCTAGATGATATTGCGGCGCTTGGCTTCCGTGGTTCAAAGACCATGGCTAAGAAGCTGATTGATAATAAAGACAACGCTGAGATGTCTTACGAGCTTGCAACGATCAAACTGGACGTCGAGCTAGAAGAGACACCAGAGTCACTCGTAAAAACCCAACCAAACACGGATGAGCTGATTAAGCTATACGGTCAACTGGTCTTCAAATCTTGGTTGAACGAGCTACTTGACGGCGGCAGCGGCGTGGTTGAGGCGGATGAAAAGTCGGGTGCTGTGCGTAGCAGCACGGCATCAACCACTTCTACCGTAGAAATGAACACCTCTGCAGTGACGATTGATCGCAGCAACTACGAAACCATCTTAGATGAAGCCTCTTTTAATGCGTGGCTAGAGAAACTGAAAGCGTCAGAGGTGTTTGCCTTTGATACTGAAACAGACAGCTTGGACTACATGGTGGCTAACCTTGTTGGTCTATCATTCGCAACCGAAGAAGGCGTTGCCGCTTACGTACCGGTTGCCCATGATTACCTAGATGCACCTCAACAACTGGATCGTGATTGGGTACTTGAACAGCTTAAGCCGATTCTTGAAGATGACGCACAGGCTAAAGTCGGTCAAAACCTGAAGTACGATATGAGCGTTTTAGCGCGCTACGGTATCGAGATGAAAGGCATCAAGCACGACACCATGCTAGCGTCTTATGTTTTTAATAGCGTTGGCGGCAAGCATGATATGGATAGCCTAGCGCTGCGTTTCCTTCAGCACAGCTGCATCTCATTTGAGCAAATCGCAGGTAAAGGTAAGAAGCAGCTTACTTTCAACCAGATTGAGCTGGGTGAAGCATCTCCATACGCAGCAGAAGATGCTGACGTGACTTTACGTCTTCATAACCGTTTGATGGAAAACATTGAGCAAGATGAAAAGCTAAAAGCCATCTATGAAGAAATCGAAGTACCACTGATCCCTGTTATGTCTCGCATTGAACGCACTGGCGTATTCATCGATGACATGCTGCTAGGCGCTCAATCGCAAGAGATTGCGGTTCGATTGGATGAGCTAGAACAGAAAGCCTACGAGATTGCAGAGCAAGAGTTCAACATGAACTCGCCAAAACAGCTGCAAGCGATCCTGTTTGAGAAAATGGGTCTGCCTGTTATCAAGAAAACGCCATCAGGTGCACCTTCAACCAACGAAGAAGTGCTGCAAGAGCTGGCTCTTGATTACCCGCTACCTAAGCTGATCATTGAGTATCGTGGCCTTGCGAAACTCAAGTCTACCTACACAGATAAACTACCGAAGATGATCAACGCTGAAACGGGTCGTGTTCATACGTCTTATCACCAAGCGGTGACAGCAACGGGTCGTTTGTCTTCAACAGATCCAAACCTACAGAACATCCCAATTCGTAATGAAGAAGGTCGTCGTATCCGCCAAGCATTCGTTGCACAACATGGCTGGAAGATTCTAGCGGTCGATTACTCTCAAATTGAATTGCGTATCATGGCGCACCTTTCGGGTGATAAAGCGCTTCTGGAAGCATTCCAACAAGGCAAAGATATCCACGCGGCAACGGCTGCTGAGATCATTGGTGTTGATATTGAGAGTGTGACCACTGAACAACGTCGTCGTGCTAAAGCCGTTAACTTCGGTCTTATCTACGGTATGAGTGCCTTTGGCTTGGCTAAGCAACTGGGTATTCCTCGTGGCGAAGCACAGCACTACATGGACACTTACTTCGAGCGTTACCCTGGCGTAATGCAGTATATGGAAGACACGCGCAGTGCTGCTTCAGAGCAAGGCTTCGTTGAAACCATTTACGGTCGTCGACTGCACCTTCCTGAGATTCAATCTCGTAATGGCATGCGTCGTAAAGCTGCTGAACGCGCGGCGATCAATGCGCCAATGCAAGGCACAGCAGCGGACATCATTAAGAAAGCGATGTTGTTGGTGGATGAGTGGATTCAAGCGGAAGGCGATGGTCGTGTAAAACTGCTTATGCAGGTACACGATGAATTGGTGTTTGAAGTGGAAGAGTCATCTTTAGCCGAAATTGAAAGTAAAGTACAAGAATTGATGGAATCCGCTGCAGAGCTAGAAGTGCCGCTTGTCGCGGAAGCTGGCCACGGTGACAACTGGGATCAAGCCCACTAATCAGTTTTTGACCTTAATAAGCAAATTAGTATGAGCCAGTGCACAAACACTGGCTTTTTTTTGTCTCAAATAAAGTTAAGTCGTAATAAGAATTTAGGTGTTTTAATAAAACATTCATGAAAAAAAACTACAAAAGTTGTTTTCATTTCTGAGCAATTGTTGTACATTAAATCTTGTAGGGTACAGAGGTAAGATGTTCTATCTTTCAGACCTTTTGTTTCACGTTATTGGATTAGGCTGATTCAGCCGCCCCAGTCAGTATTTGACTGGGGCGTTTTTTCTTGTGCGAAAGAAAAATATTTCCACCCTGCAATTACCCCGTAAAACCTCTCATTTTTAGTGCCTTTTATTACACTTTCTCAAGCACAGTGATAAACCCCTGATTTGCCTTAGATCTGGAATTCGATCAGCTTTTGGTAATTTAAATCCGTCTCTAAGTCGATTGTTTTATCACTTGAAATAACTTTTATTTTACAAGTTATCGATAAAGGATTGATGGCTCACGCCTTATTTATCAGTGTATTGAGTCGGTGAATGCTCAATGTAATCCATGATTTTCTGTTGTTTCTCGGTGCTATATTTCAGAGCTTCGGCGGTGATCTGGATGGATTGCGCCATCGAAGAGATATTGTTGGTCGCTTTTACCAAGGTTTGCTGCATTGGTTTCAGGATAAGCAGATAGATAGCGGTCAAAGCGATAATAATGACGGCGATAACGGCCGCCAGCGCAATGATGATCTTAGTCTGAATATCATCCAACAGCACTTGGCTGGTTTGTTTAAAGGCGAGTCGAGATTGGTCTAAGGCTTGTGGCAGTTGATTGAGGGATGTCTTGGTGGAGCTCGCAAGCTTATTGATGCTTTCAACGGTTTGATTGAGGGCTTGTTGCTGGTCGTCGCTTAGGTTGGGGTTGTTGACTATCGCCTGCAAAGATTGCGATATCACCTCAAGAGACTCACTCGCATCTTGGGCGTACTTTTCCATGCCATCGAGGTCTAAGGTCATATCGACATTGATCAGTGGGGCTTGTTCTTGTTCTGCTTCAGAGGCAAACCCTGTCAGTGAGACCAACATAAGTGCAATGATGGCCAATGGTGTTTTCCACATGAGTATTCCTTTCTCATTGTTCTGATTATTTAGATGTGTCTTTTAGTATGGTTCACTTCTATTGGTTTTAGTGGCTAAATCCGATTTTTAACACTAAAAACTTATGCTTAACTCACTCATTTTTGGGCAAAAAAATACCCCACCTATATAAGGAGGGGCATTGATAAGGCTAAATCACGTGTTGTAAGTGCTCTAACCTATAGCGATAAGTAGAGGAACTACTCTGAGTCGTTGTGCTCTTCGTCTGCTAACTCATCAATGATTTGATCAGCAAGCGCAGGCGCAAACCACTCATCCATCTTGGCACGCAGTTGGTCAACGCCGATGCCCTTCATTGAAGAGAAGACATCAACCGCAACATCACCACCGAAAGATTTTGCATCGTTACGGATTTTCAGTAGCTGTGCTTTACGCGCACCACTTTTCAGTTTGTCTGCTTTTGTTAACAAAACCTGTACTGGGATGCGGCTATCGATAGCCCAGTAGATCATTTGTTGGTCAAGGTCTTTCATTGGGTGACGGATATCCATCAATACCACTAAACCTTTCAGGCTTTCACGTCGTTGTAGGTATTCACCTAGCGACTTCTGCCATTTTTTCTTCATCTCAAGTGGTACTTGAGCAAAGCCATATCCAGGTAAATCGACGATATGACAACCGTCCGTTACCTTAAATAGGTTGATTAGCTGAGTTCGACCGGGTGTTTTACTGGTTTTCGCCAAGCTTTTTTGGTTTGTAACGCGATTTAGCGCGCTAGATTTACCAGCATTGGAGCGTCCTGCAAACGCAATTTCGATCCCTTCGTCTTCTGGTAAATGACGAATATCAGGTGCACTGGTAATGAAATGCGTGTTTTGATAATGAATTTTTACGCTCACTGTTAACTCCATCTCGACTTTGTGTAGTCGATTGATTACTTTTTTGTGAATTTGTGTAAAATAACCGTGCTCGGCATAAGGTCGCCTATTGTACCATGAGTGGCAACATAGAGTGGTACTGGAAGCTTGATAATTATAATGGAATGTCATGAAGAAATTAGCGCTAATTTTGAGTCTTTTAGCCAGCTGCTCAGTATGGGCTCAAGGTAGTATTGAAGCTGGTAAAGCCAAATCACAAACATGTGTTGCCTGCCACGGTGCTGACGGCAACAGCCTGATCACTCAGTACCCTAAGCTGGCTGGTCAACATGAGAAGTATCTAGAGAAGCAGTTAAAAGAGCTTAAGCTAGGTATGACAAGTGGTGGTAAGCAAGGTCGTTACGAACCTGTAATGGGTGCAATGGCGATGCCTTTATCTGAAGAAGATATGGCTGACCTAGCGGCATACTACGCCTCTCTACCTATCTCTAGTAACTCTACTCCTGAAAATGTAGTAGATGAAGGTAAGGTTCTTTACACAGCGGGTAACGCAGAACGCGGCGTAACGGCGTGTATTGCTTGTCATGGCCCTCGTGGTAATGGTACCGAACTTTCTGGTTTCCCTAAGATTTCAGGTCAGCACGCAGATTACATCAAGGCTCAACTTGAAAAATTCCGCGATGGTGACCGTAATAACGACATGAATGCGATGATGCGTGATGTAGCTAAAAAGTTAACAGACGCTGATATTGATACCTTATCGAAGTACGTTGGTGGTTTACACTAATTTGTCGGTTTCTTGCTCTTAGCCAGAGTAAAGGAATGTACGTTCGAGCGAGATTGAAGAGACGCCCCGATCAGTAATGGTCGGGGCGTTTTCTTTTGTATTGGTTTTATTAATGCGTTTTGTGTTTATGTCTGATTTATCAATGTGTGATCGATTTGTGTACAAAAGTGTGAAGTCGCACTCTTGTAGTCTTTTTGTAACACGGTAAAGTAACCGCCATCAGCTAGGAGCTGACTTAGATATGGATGATCATCTAGTCTAACGGTATAGACAGAAATGGATCAGGCTAGGACAGCCCAGCAACAAGGTGTTAGAAAAGGATAGCCAAAACTCATCAGGACGATGAACAACAAACAAATTTGGCATGGAAAGCACCAATAACAAATGGAGATTTGTGTACCAAGTTGAGTATGCAAATTTTGGCCGATATAGGCAGATTTAGAGAGCGATAGGTTTTCCTATCGCTTTTTTTATTGATTTGATGAAAAAACACCCAATACCTCTCCACTATAAACTCAGTTTCTGGTATGTTTCGCATCCCTGTTTAAGGATGTGCTATGTATACTTGTCCCTTATGCCATCACCAAGGCGTGAATCACTATTTTGAAGACAAACGCAGAGCCTATCTGCAGTGTCAGCAATGTGAACTGGTATTTGTTAAACCTGAACAAAGGTTAGAAGCAAAAGAAGAAAAAGCACACTATGATCTCCATGAGAACGATCCTAGTGATGCAGGCTATCGCCGCTTTTTATCTCGCATCGCGGATCCACTAACAGACAAAATTTCATCTAACTCACACGGGTTGGATTTTGGTTGTGGCCCAGGCCCTACGCTATCTATTATGTTAGAAGAAGCCGGACACACCATGGAGTTGTACGATATCTATTACCACCCAGAACCCTCTGTGTTGGAAAAAACGTATGACTTTATGACTGCCACGGAGGTAATAGAGCATCTTTATCACCCAGACAAAGTGTGGCAGCAATGGTTGAATTTAGTTAAACCCAAGGGCTGGATTGGTCTTATGACTAAACTAGTAATAGACGTAGACGCGTTTGCTGGTTGGCACTACAAGAATGACCCGACACATGTCGTCTTCTTTAGTCGTCAAACATTCCAGTTTTTGGCAGAGCGGGATAAGCTCGAACTAGAATTTTTTGGAAATGATGTAATTTTACTGAGGAAAGTGCAGTAATGGGTCGTAGTAAGAAATCAAGAAAGCCGGGAGCACTTGGCGCTCCGGAGCCTATGGTTACTCGTAACCGTAGTGAATCTGATGTTGAAGGTCGTGAACGTAAGCGTGTTAAAAAGCGTAAAGGCCTTAAGTCTGGCAGCCGTCACTCAGATGGTAGCGAAGCAAAACAACGTAAAGCTGCACAAGCTCGTGATCCACGTTTAGGCAGCAAGAAAAAAATTCCGCTGATCGTTGAACCAGCGAAGAAGCCGACTAAACAAGAGCGCAAGCTATCTAACGAACAAGAGTTAGAGATGCTTGAGAATGACGCTCAACTGAACACACTCCTAGATCGTATCGAAAATGGTGAAAACCTAGGTGCTGGTCTACAGAAGTTTGTTGATGAGAAACTTGATCGTATCGAACACCTAATGGGCCGCTTAGGTCTACTAGAGCCAGAAGACGATGAAGAAGAGATCTTCGAAGAAGCACCGGTTGCCTCTAAGAAGAAAGCGAGCTCTGACGAAGACTTGCTATCTCAATTCGAAGATTTCGATTTAGACAGCTTTAAAGGTTAATAGCCAGTGAACGTAACCTTATTAGCAATTGCTGGTGGAATTATCATTCTCGGCTTGGGCTCTTACGCAGGTTACCTTCTACTTCAAGTGAAGAAGCAGACGGAGTTGCAAAAGCAGCATCAAGCACTAGCCATTGAAAAACGCAACGCGACGATTTACGAAAACGTAAATACTTTGTGCTTAGCGGGCATTCAAGGGCAATGTGACTTACCTGAGATCAGTATCCGAGTGTGTATCATTATGGATAATGTTCAGGGTGATGAGCGTGTCGATTTTGATTCTGAGTATCCTGCTCTTTCTGAGCTGTACCATATCGTAAAAGATATGGCTCGCGGAGAGGCAAGACAGGAACTGACGAAGAAAGAGCGCATGCAGCAGAATCTCACGCGCCATAAGGCAGAGACTCGCTTGAATGATGCGGTCATTGAAGATCTGAAAAGGTTGCAAGAGAAGGTTAAACCTCTCAACAACCAAATCAACATTCAGATGATCTAGTCGCTAAGACTATTTAAAATAGAGGCTTGTTTAATACAGGGTGTTCTTGAGACACCTTATCTTTATAGATAGTGTTAAATGAGCCTTCTTACCTTTTGCGTCTCGTTAATCCCGACGCTTTGTTAGTGATCAAGCTAGCAGTTCTGAGTTTTTGTCTAAAAAATTGATTTTGTCTTGGAACGACCTTACAGGTCGTGTGGCAAAATAACCCGTCTATATTTTAATGTATGTAAAATGATTTGAGAGACCTTAGGTTCTCGCGGATCTAAATTGGAAATACCGCTATGTCGAGCAAGCCAGTAACAACGAATCAGCAAATCGTTTGGGATCAAGAGATCTTAAACAAGTACAACTATTCGGGACCTCGTTACACCTCATACCCAACTGCGTTGGAGTTTCATGAAGCGTTTACCGTCGCTGATTACGACATGGCGTGTACTCAATATCCTGAGCGTCCACTCTCTCTTTACGTGCATATCCCGTTCTGCCACAAGCTTTGTTACTACTGTGGTTGTAATAAAGTCATTACTCGTCACTCGCATAAAGCGGATGAGTACCTTGATGTGATTGAACATGAAATCCGCCAACGCGCCTCTTTATTGAATGGCCGTGAAGTGACGCAATTGCACTTCGGTGGTGGTACGCCAACGTTCTTGACCAAAACACAAATCACTCGTTTGATGAGTATTTTGCGTGAAGAGTTTAACTTCACCGCTGACGCTGAAATCAGTATTGAAGTTGACCCGCGTGAGATTGAGCTAGACGTACTTGACCACCTGCGTAACGAAGGCTTCAACCGCCTGAGCATTGGCGTGCAAGACTTCAATAAAGAAGTGCAGAAACTGGTTAACCGTGAGCAAGATGAAGAGTTCATCATTGCGATGGTTAAACGAGCGAAAGAGCTAGGCTTCCGTTCAACTAATCTGGATTTGATCTACGGCCTACCAAAGCAGACTCAAGCTTTGTTCGCTGAAACATTGAAGCAAGTGTTAGAAATGAAGCCGGGCCGTTTATCGGTATTTAACTACGCACACATGCCTCAGCTGTTTGCGGCGCAGCGTAAGATTAAAGACGAAGATCTACCTGAAGCGAAAGAGAAAATGGCTATCTTGCAAGATACCATCGAGACGCTAACGGGAGCGGGTTACCAGTTCATTGGTATGGATCACTTCGCACTACCTGAAGATGAGCTAGCCGTAGCACAGCGTGAAGGTATTCTGCATCGTAACTTCCAAGGCTACACCACCCAAGGTGAAGCTGACTTAATTGGTTTCGGTGTTTCTGCGATTTCTATGGTTGGTGATGCTTACGCACAAAATCAGAAAGAGCTGAAGAAGTACTACGCTCAGGTGAATGACCTGCGTCATGCACTTTGGAAAGGTGTTGCTCTAGACAGTGACGACCTTCTACGTCGTGAAGTGATCAAGCAGCTGATTTGTAACTTCAAGCTTGATAAGACCATGATCGAATCTGAGTTCTCGGTTAACTTTAATCGCTACTTCAAAGAAGATTTAGAGCTTCTACAAACTTTTATCAACGATGAGTTGGTTGAAGTCGATGATAAAGAAATCCGCGTGACTTTGCGTGGCCGTTTGCTGATCCGTAACATCTGTATGTGTTTTGATAAATACCTACGTGCCAAGGCTCGCCAACAGCAATTCTCTCGCGTTATCTAATCGCTCGATAGAGAATAGAACAATAAAAAATGCCAGCATCATGCTGGCATTTTTGTATCTGACTCATTCGATTTCTGCCTGGTTTAGGTGAGACTCTCAGTGGTATTTTGTTTGACCTTGGCACTTTGCTTGGAGTTGATGAGGTCGGTAGGCCATTGGTCAAACGGAACTGGGCGACTGTATAAGAAGCCTTGAGCAAGCGGGCACTGCAGCTGCTTGAGAAGTTCAGCCTGTTGCTGTGTTTCAACGCCCTCTGCCACCAAGCTTACTTTGAAGCCCTTAGTGATGTTAACGATGGCCGCGACGATGGAGCTATCTAGGTTCTCTTTATCAAGTTTGCTGACAAAGCTGCGGTCGATCTTAAGGCAGTCGAATGGCAGTTTGTGTAAGTAAGCCAGTGACGAATAGCCGGTACCAAAGTCATCAATCGCAATTGATATCCCTAGTGCTTTTAGAGTCAGCATGTTATCGATGATGGTCGGGTCGTTGTCGACGATGCGTGATTCGGTGATCTCTAGTGTCAGGTTGCTTGCTGGCAGATTTGTGTCTCGCAACGTGCCTTTTACTTGTTCCACAAAGCCACTTTCACTCAGTTGATCGACCGACAGGTTAACGTGAATAGAGAAGTCCTTGCTCCATTTTCCTGACTCAATCGCGATGGCTGTATCTCGACACGACTTATGCAGAATTTGTTTTCCGATATCGTCAATGAGCCCGCTCTCTTCCGCGAGAGGAATGAACTCGAGTGGCGAGATCACCCCTTCATCCGTTATCCAGCGAGCTAAAGCTTCTGCTCCTATGGTCGAGCCAGATTCCAGATCAATAATAGGCTGATAAAACGGTTCGAACTGTTGAAGCTCAATCGCTCGGTTCATCCGCGCTAACATCTTGGTGCGATGTCTCGATGCTTTGCCCATTTCAAGGCTATAAATACAGACACTGGTTTTGTCTTGTTTCGCATTGCTCAATGCAATGCTGCTGCTGCGTAGCAGGAGTGTAATGTCGTGAAGATTCGAGACATTCACTATCCCCATCGATACCTTAATCACCACGCTTTCCGATTCCATTGAAAATGGGGAAGCGAAGGTTTGAAGTAAGCGGTTAGTCAGTAGCTGAACATCATCGCTTTGCGTTACGTTTGGCGCGTAGATGGCAAACTCATCACCACCAGTGCGAGCTAGTAGGTATTCGGATGGCAGTGTGCCTCTTAAACGAGCGGCCGCAATGATAAGTAGCTGGTCGCCATTGTAATGACCTAGGCTGTCATTGATGTCTCGGAAGCGATCAATACCAATCAAATACAGTGTGCCTTTTTCGTTGTCGGGGTGTTTCTTGGCAGCGTCAATAAAGCCTTCACGGCTGTATAGCTTGGTTAATGAGTCATAGGTAAGTTGAGACTGTAATGCATGAAACGAAGCCTTTAAGTTGTTGGTCATTTCATTGAATGACTCGACCAACATGCTGGTTTCATATATATGCCCTGTTTTTGGCATGCTCGCGTCCCAATCGCCCTTAGCAAGGCGTTTTGCCGCATCCGCTGTCGAGGTGATGGGTTGGGTTGCGCGATTAAAGGCAATTAATCCTGCAATGACCCCAATGCAGCTCAGTGCTAGCCCAAGCAACCAACTGTTTCTTTGATTTTCTGGCAATTCACCGAGCAGATTGCTTTCAGGGATCGACACCCCAATAAACCACGTGAGCCCGTGCTCATCTTCGTATGGGGTGATTTGGTTGAAGTAGCGTTCGTTGTCTAGGCTAAAACTAAAGCGCTGCTCACCCAAATTCTCGATTAGGTGGAATTGCTCTACGTAGCTAGCACTCTCACGTATGACTGGATTAGCACTCTCTGTTGCTAGTTTGCGTTGCCCTTTGTTGGTTTGTCCTGTGCCCCATGAAACGATACTGCCTCCGCCTGAGTGCGCGACCAAGCGTTGCTGCTTATCGATGATGTAAACAGAGGCATCCGTTCTATCTTTGAGCTTTCTGAGAAACGCATTGAAGGTATTGATTTTGATGTCGCTGACTACGACGGCTTTGAATTCATTATCATCATAGATAGGCGCTAGAGCAGATAAGGTGATTTCTTGACGTTCGTCAGCATTGGCATAAATTGGTGACCATAACGGTTTTTTCTGTGTCGCAATGGGTGTGTACCAAGGACGGATTCTAGGATCGTAACCTGAAATCACCGATCGAATGTCTTCACTAATTTTGCTGCCACGGTAAATGACCAGCTGATCATTGGTGCGTTCGTCTTGCACCATCAAGGTGTAGCCTTTGTTGGCTTCTTTGCGGAAACCGACGTAGTTACCATCTTCAGAACCAAAGCCGATCGCATCGAGTTGAGGTACAGCAGTGTAATGGTCTGAAAACGTATAAAAAATATAGTCTTGGACCTTACTAAGATTGCCTGCTTGATAAAGATGGTGGTAGCCGATGTTATGGCTGAGCGAGAGGTTGGCGTGAAATGGCTTTTCTAAAAAATTAGACAGGCTTTGATGAACATTGTCAGTCAGTGATGTCAGCTGGCGTGCACTAACATCACTCACCATCTCTTTGTAGCTTAGCTTTTGAGTGAAAACCATTACACCCATAGTGAACAGAAAAATCATCACGAATGGCAGAACCACTGCGGTTCTCAAAGTAATTTGTGTTTTCAAAGACATCTTTAGCTACAACTGTGGTGAATAGTGTACTGTAATTGTACCGACACTATTCAAACCAAGCGACACTTTTTTGGTTAAAAAGTAGCTGCATCGAGAATCATATAAGGTCTAGTACAGTTCTTTGAGTTTACGAGTTAGGGTGTTTCTTCCCCATCCCAAAACCTTAGCTGCATCCTGTTTATGACCATTAGTGTGGTGGAGTGCAGCTTCTAGCAGTATACGTTCAAATTCTGGCAGAGCATAAGTTAGCAGCTCTTTTTCTCCTGAATCAAGCGCACACTTTGCCCAATTAGCGAGCAGTTGTTGCCAGTTATCTCCAGTTCCTGAGGTGGTCACCACTTTTTCTTCTAGCAGCTCTGGTGGCAGGTCTGAAGGAAGAATTTCGCTGCCGCTGGCCATCACGGTAAGCCAACGACAAATGTTTTCAAGCTGACGTACGTTACCAGGCCAATTGAGCTGGTTGAGCTTCAAAATGGTCTCAGGATGCAGTGTCTTCACTTCAACACCGAGCTCTTCGGCGGCGGATGCTAGGAAGTGATGAGTCAGCTTTTCAATGTCTTGTTTACGTTCGCGAAGTGCCGGGATATGGATTCGGATAACGTTGAGTCGGTGGAAAAGGTCTTCACGGAAGTCACCTTCATGCACTAAGCGCTCAAGATCTTGGTGGGTTGCGGCAACGATACGAACGTCTACCTTAACTGCAGAGTGACCGCCGACACGATAGAACTGACCATCAGAAAGTACACGCAACAAGCGAGTTTGGATATCGAGTGGCATGTCACCGATCTCATCCAGAAATAGGGTGCCGCCGTTGGCTTGTTCAAAGCGTCCTTGGCGAACGCTGTTAGCACCGGTAAAGGCACCTTTTTCGTGGCCAAACAGTTCAGACTCGATCAGATCTTTGGGGATTGCTGCCATGTTCAAGGCAATGAAGGGCTTCTTAGCTCTTGGGCTGTGACGATGCAGAGCGTGAGCGACCAATTCTTTACCGGTACCCGATTCACCATTGATCAGCACGGATATGGATGAGCGAGACAAACGGCCAATCGCTCGGAAAACCTCCTGCATTGCCGGTGCTTCACCGATGATTTCTGGCGCGTTGGTGTCTTCAGCGACCTCACTGGCTTGTTCGCGTTTCTGCTCTTGGCTGTGCGCGATCGCTCGTTCGACTAGAGTCAGTGTTTCATCAATATCGAACGGCTTTGGAAGATATTCAAAGGCGCCTTTTTGATAAGCATTCACCGCCGCATCAAGGTCTGAGTGCGCGGTCATAATGATCACGGGCAGGTCGGGAGAGCGTTGATGAACCTGATGCAACAGCTCAATCCCGTCAATGCCGGGCATGCGAATGTCAGACACCAATACGTCCGGTGTCTCGCGCTCAAGCGCAAGCAACACGCTCTCAGCATCAGCAAATGTTTCACACTTAATATCCGCAGATGAAAGTGTTTTCTCTACTACCCAGCGGATAGAGCTGTCGTCATCGACGACCCAAACGTATCCCTTACTCATAATTCAATTCCTTTGCAGCCAAATCTATTGTGATAATCATTGTTGTTTTTATGATGTCTTAATCTTTGTGTTACCGAGCTAAGCCTTTCATCTCGCTGTCCAATAGCGAGGTTCTTATGACCTAAATCGGTAGATAAATCGTGAATGTGGTGTTGCCTGGCCAGCTTTCAACATCAATTTTCCCATTGTGTTGATCGATCAGGTTTTGAGAAATCGATAGCCCCAGCCCTGTGCCACCCTCTCGTCCGCTGACCATTGGGTAAAACAGCGTATCTTTTAAATCATCGGGGATGCCGGGGCCGTTATCGCTGATCTCAATGCGCGCTGCGAGTTTGTGTCGCTGCCCATGAATATTGGCTTGATGCACCGTTCTGGTGCGAATGGTGATTTTCCCTGATTCTTGGGCCTTTAAAATCTGTGCCGCGTTACTCACGATATTGAGCATCGCTTGTTCAACTTGTGCTGAGTCCATCAGAATGTCCGGTAAGCTCGGGTCGTAATCTCGTTCGATGGCGAGCGTTGAACCCGACTCGAGTTCCACGAGCTGTCTGACTTTCTCAAGTATCTGGTGTAGGTTCTCTTCTGACTTCGTCCCCGGTTTCTGAGGGCCAAGCAGGCGATCAACTAAAGCTCTTAGGCGGTCGGCTTGCTCAATAATGATCTGTGTATATTCATTAAGAGACTGATCAGGAAGCATTTTTCCAAGTAACTGCGCCGCACCTCTTAAGCCACCGAGTGGGTTCTTAATCTCATGTGCTAACCCGCGCACCAACAGCTTAGCTGCTTGTTGTTGTGCGTGTTGGTTGAGCTCTTGGCTGAGGCGTCTTTGCTGGTCTATCTTGCGCATCTCAACCAATAACAGCGTCTCTCGTTGCCAAGAGATTGGGCTAACCGTGACTTCAAGCATCAGTGGGCGGTTATCAACAACGAAGGTAACGTCACTGTCGGTAATGCTCTGGCCACTTTGTAGCGGTTGCGTCAACAGTGCCAAATCAAGTGAAGCGTGTTGGATAAGTTGGCTCAGTGGATGATCAACGATGCGTCGTGCGCTCTGTGAAAAGAGCTGCTCAGCGGCCGGATTGGCGTATCGGACATACAATTGCTCATCGAGCATCAATGTCGAAGTCACCATATTGTCGAGAATGGCGCTGGAAAGATGATGTGTATCTATGCTGTCGCTTTTGGCTGATCGATTCACTATTTCGTCCTTGAACTGGTGTTTTTCTCACTGCACCAAATTGGTGCGTAGCTAAGTTCAAGTATGGCGCATATCAACCAGAAGCTAAAGATAATTCATTAGAGTCGCTGAAAGCTGCTTCGATTAGGTGAAAAGTAGAGGTTATTTGGCCTCTTTTAACACATTGGCCTACTTGAGCGTCGCTCGATGTAAATACACGGTGACTGGACTAGTAGATGCAATAAGCTTGCCGCTTCTATGTGCTTGAATTGCAATGGTGTGAGTACCTCGATCGATACCTTTTAATTCCCAAATAGGTTGGGTCTGTGGGGCGCCATATCGACGGCCATCGAGCATCAATTGTAATTGCTCACCTATACCAAGCTTTCGGTTGAGTTCTATCTGAATCGGGATTAAGCCGCGATTACTACGAATGGTTTGATCATGAACTGGAGTCAACATGGTGAGGGCTAATTGAGTAGGAACCTCGCGCTTTGTGGTTTCGGTTTCTGCCTGAGTTTTGGCTGGCGTTGCCGTTTTAGTTGTAGAGGAAGCAGCAGCGTCAACCGGAGTTGAGGCCTCAAATTTAGGGGCGGGTGCTGAAGCTTGCACATCTGGCAGGCGAAGAGCCTCGGCATCTTGAGCGCTAGGGTTATCACTAAAGTGGAGCACGCCATCTTCATCTATCCAGGTATACACCGTTTGAGCAGAGCACGAGAGCGCGACTGTTAACCCGATTAGGAACAGTATGTTTTTCATATCTTTAGCCTCTTTTCACCGCTAGGTGATTTCACGTTTGGCGTTGGTTTTATTGTATTTAGCGCGACAGCCTCTGAGGGCTTTTGTCTAAGGTATGGTACGAGGAAGCGGGGGGAGGGAGAATATAAAAAAGGCCCGCCTGCGAGGCGAGCCTAATATTTAGTCAGCGATTCTTACAAGGTTGCAGTAAGAAATGGCTTATCTCTACAGGAGATTAAACTGAGTAGTACAGTTCAAACTCAAGTGGGTGTGTAGCCATGTTCACGCGTTGTACGTCGTCAGATTTCAGAGTGATGTAAGAATCGATGAAATCGTCAGAGAATACGCCGCCAGCTGTTAGGAACTCACGGTCTTCGCTAAGCGCTGCTAGAGCTTCTTGTAGAGATTCTGCAACTGTTGGGATTTCAGCTGCTTCTTCTGCAGGAAGGTCGTATAGATCTTTATCCATAGCTTCGCCTGGGTGAATCTTGTTCTTGATGCCGTCAAGGCCAGCCATAAGCATTGCTGAGTAGCATAGGTATGGGTTAGCTGCTGGGTCACCAAAACGTAGCTCGATACGACGTGCTTTAGGGCTTGGTACTACTGGGATACGGATAGAAGCAGAACGGTTACGTGCTGAGTAAGCAAGCATTACCGGTGCTTCGAAACCAGGTACAAGACGCTTGTACGAGTTAGTTGATGGGTTAGCAAACGCGTTGATTGCACGAGCGTGCTTGATTACACCACCGATGTAGTAAAGAGCCATTTCAGATAGGCCGCCGTACTTATCACCAGCAAACAGGTTAACGCCGTCTTTTGCTAGAGATTGGTGAACGTGCATACCAGAACCGTTGTCACCAACTAGTGGCTTAGGCATGAATGTCGCTGTTTTACCAAATGCGTGAGCAACGTTGTGTACAACGTACTTGTAGATTTGAGTTTCATCAGCTTTCGCTGTTAGCGTGTTGAAGCGAGTAGCGATTTCGTTTTGACCCGCAGTTGCTACTTCATGGTGGTGAGCTTCAACAACTAGGCCCATCTCTTCCATTACTAGACACATTGCTGAACGGATGTCTTGAGATGAATCTACTGGAGCTACTGGGAAGTAACCGCCTTTAACGCCAGGACGGTGACCTTTGTTACCGCCTTCGAAGTCAGAACCTGTGTTCCAAGCTGCTTCTACGTCATCGATCTTGAAGAAAGAACCAGACATGTCGTTTGAGAACTTAACGTCGTCAAATAGGAAGAATTCTGGCTCTGGACCAACTAGAACTGTGTCTGCGATACCTGTAGAACGTAGGTACTCTTCAGAACGTTTAGCGATAGAGCGTGGGTCACGGTCGTAGCCTTGCATTGTTGCAGGCTCAAGGATGTCACAACGGATGTTTAGTGTTGCGTCTTCTGTGAATGGGTCCAGTACAGCAGATGCTGCGTCTGGCATCATTACCATGTCAGATTCGTTAATGCCTTTCCAACCAGCTACTGAAGAGCCGTCAAACATTTTGCCTTCTTCGAAGAAGTCTGCATCAACTTGGTGAGAAGGAATAGAGATATGCTGCTCTTTACCTTTTGTATCAGTAAAACGTAAGTCGATAAATTTAACTTCGTTCTCTTGGATCAGGGATAGTACATTTTCTACTGACATCTTGGATAACCTCCAGTGTTATTAATTCGGTATTAGCTCGATTCGGTTGAAACTAGCATTGATTAATGTCTATAAGTGCATTAATCGATGCTGATTTATCTATAGCCAAAAACGTGCCAAAAAAATTATTCCATTAATTTCAATGATTTACTTGTTTTTCGGTTTTGCTTAATTTGGTTTTTGCACCAAAATGATCTCCGGGTGCACCTTATTGGTGCAATTGTTTGTCTGTGCACCAATATGAGACATAAGCGAGCACCATTCAGCAATGAATTGCCTAAGTTGTCAATCCACTTTTGTTATTTTGCGGGAGATTTGGTTCGCCACTCGCAGGTGATACTTTTTTAGAGTCCTACGAATTGGGCTGTTCAACACTGTACTGAATCAAAGTTAAGCGGATATGAATCGCTAATAAAGAAAAAAGCCCCGGTTCAGATCACATATTTCTGGGTTTTTGTCTAGAATCTGGTATATTATTGACCGTTTTTTAAATCAAGCTAGCGGTTATTATCCAAACTTTTGAGATAAGTGACGGCTACTTTTATGAGTGAATCGAGAATCCATGTCTACTCCACAGATTGATAAGTTAAGAAATATCGCGATCATCGCGCACGTTGACCACGGTAAAACGACTTTGGTTGATAAACTGCTACAACAGTCAGGCACTCTTGAGTCTCGTGGTGAAGCTGAAGAGCGTGTCATGGATTCGAATGACATCGAAAAAGAGCGTGGCATTACCATTCTTGCTAAGAACACAGCAATCAACTGGAATGATTACCGCATCAACATCGTAGATACTCCGGGACACGCGGACTTCGGTGGTGAAGTTGAGCGTATCATGTCTATGGTTGACTCTGTTCTGCTTATCGTTGACGCAGTTGATGGCCCAATGCCTCAAACTCGTTTCGTAACGCAAAAAGCATTCGCACACGGTCTTAAGCCAATCGTTGTAATCAACAAGATTGACCGCCCAGGCGCTCGTCCTGATTGGGTTATGGATCAAGTATTCGACCTTTTCGACAACCTAGGTGCTACTGATGAGCAACTAGACTTCACAGTTGTTTACGCTTCAGCTCTAAACGGCTGGGCAACAATGACTGAAGGCGAAACTGGCGAGAACATGGAACCATTGTTCCAAGCTGTTGTTGATACAGTAGACGCGCCTGCAGTTGACCTTGACGGTCCACTACAAATGCAAATTTCGCAACTTGATTACAGCTCTTACGTAGGTGTTATCGGTGTTGCTCGTGTTACTCGTGGTTCTGTTAAACCAAACCAACAAGTAACTATCGTCAATGCAGAAGGCAAAAAACGTAACGGTAAAGTAGGTACAGTTCTTGGTTACCTAGGTCTTGACCGTCACGAAGTTGAGCAAGCTAACGCTGGCGACATCATTGCAATCACTGGTCTTGGTGAGCTGAAAATTTCAGACACTATCTGTGACGTAAACAATGTTGAAGCAATGACTCCGCTTTCTGTTGATGAACCAACAGTAACAATGACGTTCCAAGTAAACACTTCTCCGTTCGCGGGTAAAGAAGGTAAGTTCGTTACTTCACGTAACATCCTTGAGCGTCTAGAGAAAGAACTAGTACACAACGTTGCACTACGTGTTGAAGAAACTGATAACCCAGATCGTTTCCGTGTTTCAGGTCGTGGTGAACTTCACCTATCTATCCTGATCGAAAACATGCGTCGTGAAGGTTTCGAGCTAGCTGTATCTCGTCCAGAAGTTATCATCAAGAAAGACGAAGATGGCAACCTAACTGAACCGTTTGAAACTGTGACTATTGACGTGCTTGAAGAGCACCAAGGTGGCATCATGGAAAACATCGGTCTACGTAAAGGTGAGCTAACTGATATGTCTCCAGATGGCAAAGGCCGTGTTCGCATGGACTTCATGATGCCTTCTCGTGGTCTTATCGGTTTCCAAACTGAGTTCCTAACTCTAACGTCTGGTTCTGGTCTTCTTTACCACTCATTTGATCACTACGGTCCTCACAAAGGCGGCGTAATCGGTCAACGTAACAACGGTGTTCTAATCTCGAACGCAACTGGTAAAGCTCTGACTTACGCACTATTCAACCTACAAGAACGTGGTCGTCTATTTGCTGAGCACGCGGATGAAGTATACGAAGGTCAAATCATCGGTATTCACAACCGTTCAAACGACCTAACAGTAAACTGTCTGAAAGGTAAGCAGCTAACGAACGTTCGTGCATCTGGTACTGATGAAGCACAGGTTCTTTCGCCACCTATCCGTCACACTCTAGAGCAAGCTCTTGAGTTCATCGACGAAGACGAACTAGTAGAAGTAACGCCAGTAAGCATTCGTATCCGTAAGAAGCTTCTTACTGAAAACGAACGTAAGCGTGCAGCACGTCCAGCTAAGGCTTAATTGCCAGCTGACTAGCTTCTAGCTAAGTAGATAAGAAAGCCCCGAGTAGCCTAGCTGCTCGGGGCTTTTGTTTTTTAGTTTGTTTAGATACGGTTAAACGAGATTTAGTCATCCTCAAGAGGGAGGAACGACCGAGTTGGGGATCTAGCTTTTGATACCTAAGTAACGCTCAACGAATTGAAGCCGTTCTTCGACTGGCATAAACGGCACTTCAACCACCTCATAGCCAAGTTCTTGGTAGACTCTTTCTAAAGCGTGGTGAATCTCTAGCGCTTCCTCAAACGGATAAGGTCTCACATCATCTTGTACATAAATTGAAGCCTCAGGGCGACAGAACAAGGCTTGTGAGTGGTAGCCTTTGCTTGCTTCTCGGTAGGCCGCATCTATCTCTAGGTTAGCCTGAGCCAAATAGCCACAAATGTCTGGAATAGCGCGATCGAGAAAGGCAATCGGATGTTGATTGGCTTGGTCTTTTTGCTCGCTCATCACACCTAAACAAAGCTCAGCAAAGCCGGGAAGGTCTACCCAAGGCAAGATACCGTTTTCAAGCTGACTTTGCTGTTCTATTAACTGGCGAGAGGACTCTGCGAAGGTGGGGTAACTCGCACCAGCCAACGCATTTATCAGTGTGGTTTTTCCGGCACCAGGGCCGCCAGTTATAATGATTGGGTTCATACGGGCTTATCTTGTTTTGTCTTTTCAGGCGTTACTTCTGATTTAGCTGAGCAAGGAATTTATCCGACTCGGCAATCGCTGCATTCATCTGTTTGATCGCGTACGCGATGTCTTTTTCTAAGCTCATAAACTCACCTTGCAGTGAACCGACAGCGCTCGCATTGAGGTTGTGCTTCAAGTAAAGCGTGTTGTCGCGAAGGGTATTGAGCACGGGGTCCATTTTCTTCTCGGCGCGCTTCATTGCTGACAGCATCTTTTGGTAAGACGATTTAGTTTCACGAAGCTTTTGCTCGCTCGAGCGGCGCAGTGAATCACTGGTGTAGAGATCTAACTCACTCTGCCACTCTTCAAACAGCGCATCCGACACATCTTCAATCGCAGCAATGCGGTCACTGACATTTTGCGCGGCTTTCTCGCTGTCTTGGTATTTATCGTTGATTTGGTTGTACATGTCTTCAAGGTCGCCGCCACTGAAGTTAGTCAGGCTGCTGAGTGCTTCAAGTGCGCTGGTAAACTCTTCCTGAGCATCCTTCTGTGACTCTTTAGCGTCTTCCACTCTATCAACCATAATGTCACGCTTGTGATAGCCCACTTGCTCCATTGCGGAGTAATAAGCTGATTGGCATCCAGTAAGAGTAAAAATAGAGAGGACTATAACTATTAAATAAGGCATCCTAGTTTCCTATAGTTAAATAATATCAATCGTAGTAAATAACCGCTCAACCTAGCTTGTTAAAATGCTCGATAACGGCGTTAGAATTTTTGATTGTAGAATAACTACTTGTCAAAAAACTCTGCCTTGTTCTCAAGCCTTTTTCCTACGCTATTTTTGAACACTTATTCACTGTGATTGATATATCGGAATAATAATTAGGACTATGAACGAGTTACAAGGGAGTTACAAGTTGAAGATAAAAAAGGTCGCCACACTCAGTATTCAGTTTTCTCGCTATCTTTTGGCGCGAATGACGCACGATAGGGTCAATGTGAATGCGGGTTACTTGGCGTACATTACTTTGCTCTCGATCGTACCGATGTTGACGGTTTTGCTCTCTATCTTATCGTCATTTTCAGTCTTTGCTGATGTTGGCCTAGTGATTCAAAACTTCGTTATTACCAACTTTGTTCCCGCGTCTGGAGATGCGGTGCATGGTGCTCTACTCGAGTTCGTTGCCAATACCGGAAAAATGACGGCGGTGGGCAGTGTGTTCTTATTCATTGCAGCATTGATGCTGATCTCGAATATTGATAAGAACTTAAACTACATCTGGCGTGTCGATGAGAAGCGACGAGCGGTGCTGTCTTTCTCTATGTACTGGATGGTGCTCACGCTTGGACCTATTTTAGTTGGGGCGAGCATTGCAGCCACTTCTTATGTGACATCATTGAGCTTGTTGCAAAACGAAGTGGTGTCTGGCGCCTTTAACACCGTGATTCGCAAACTTCCTTTGATTCTCTCTTTCTTTGCGTTTTTCGGTCTGTACCTGTTGGTTCCCAACAAAAAGATACACTTTTCTCATGCGGCTGCAGGTTCTCTAGTGGCGGCTCTGTTGTTCGAACTCAGTAAGAAAGGCTTCGCGGCCTACATTACTCAATTCCCTTCTTACCAGTTGATTTATGGCGCATTGGCGGCAATACCAATTCTTTTTGTCTGGGTTTATTTGTGTTGGCTGATCGTGCTAGTCGGAGCTGAAGTGACAGCCGCGCTTGGTGAGCACGAACAGTGGAGTGACTCGCAAGAAATGGTACACTCAGCGGATAACGATGAAATTCCAGAACAAGGAAACAACAGTGATAGCCCTGATTCAAAGAGTAAGTGAAGCTGCCGTTCGAGTTGATGGCGAAGTAGTTGGTGAGATTGAACAAGGCTTATTGGTTCTATTAGGCGTAGAAAAAGGTGATGACGAAGCCAAAGCCAAACGTTTGATGGAACGAGTAACAACTTATCGTGTCTTTGAAGATGAAGACGGAAAAATGAACCTCAACGTAAAACAGGTTGAAGGTAAAGTGTTGGTGGTTTCTCAATTCACACTGCCAGCCGATACAAAAAAGGGAACTCGAGCGGGCTTTTCTCGTGGAGCAAACCCTGAAGATGCGGAGCGTCTTTACGATTATTTCTCTAACCAATGTGAATCAGTATTGCCAACGGAACGTGGCCGATTTGCAGCCGACATGAAAGTGTCATTGGTTAATGATGGCCCAGTAACATTCTGGCTGCAGGTTTAAACTTAAAAGGATAAGCATGTTTAAACTGATAACACCGACCACCGAAAATCAACTGAACAAGTATTACCATTTTCGTTGGCAGATGCTCCGTGAACCTTGGCGAATGCCGGTAGGTTCCGAGCGTGATGAATATGATGCCATGAGTCACCATCGCATGATTGTCGATGGTCGTGGCCGTCCGATGGCGATTGGCCGCCTTTACATCACTCCAGACCTCGAAGGTCAGATCCGTTATATGGCGGTAAAGAACTCTCGTCGAAGTAAAGGCATGGGCTCATTGATTTTAGTGGCGTTAGAGTCACTGGCTCGCCAAGAGGGTGCCAAACGTCTAGTGTGTAATGCACGTGAAGATGCGATCTCATTCTATGAGAAAAACGAATTTGAGCGTCGTGGTGAAATTAATGATCAGCGTGGTCCAGTTCGTCATCAGCAGATGGTGAAGCACCTTGATCCGATGGCTGATGTACTGCGTAAGCCTGAATGGTGTAATGAGCTACAACAGCGCTGGGAAAATCAAATTCCGATCAGTGACAAGATGGGTATCAAAATTAACCAATACACGGGTTATCAGTTTGAATGTAGTGCTCAGTTGAACCCAAACCTTAATCCTCACAACACCATGTTTGCAGGCTCAGCTTTCACCTTAGCGACATTAACAGGCTGGGGAATGACTTGGTTGTTGATGAAAGAGCGTGGACTTACTGGTGATATCGTTCTGGCTGACAGTAATATTCGTTATCGTCACCCGGTTGAGCAAAACCCAGTTGCTGCTACTTCATTGGATGGAATCAGTGGTGATTTAGATCGTCTCGCTTCAGGTCGAAAGGCTCGTATCATCATTCACGTGACCATTCATAGCGGCGATGTGGAAGCGGTAGAGTTTACGGGAACCTATATGCTGATCCCTGACTACAAAAAGCGATTATCAACAGACTCCAACGTAAACGTATAGCTGACACTGGCTAACAGATACAGATACAGATACAGATTAAAGATACAAGGCGCTACTCCTGAGGAGTGGCGTTTTTTTGTTGGCAGTCGTTAATCTCCGAATACTCAGCTTGGGTGAGCTTTCCTGAGATTTGATGACATGGGTCCGATAGGGTAATCGAGAGGGTGTGTTGCTCGGCTTTAAGCAAGTCGAGTTCTCCAGAAGCCTCGCCATTGAGCGTTTGAACCCTTTGTTCGCCTTGCTCTGCTGCTGACGCACCAATAATGTGCATCGGTTCGAGAGTGAAGCGCCCACGGTCAAAATGCGCATTAAGCTCTGGAATTTCAAACACGTTATCAGTCGATGTTTCAGAAAGCTTGTCATTAAAGGTCATCACACCCTGGCGAACGCTGCCAGTGAGTTGCCCTGTGGTTGAGTAACCGAGCATCAGTGAGTCGCCATATAAACCTGCGGCTTGAAGTTCAAACTCGCCATAGCCGGTTGCATCGAGTGGTAATTCAAGTCGCTGCAGCATAGGCGCAATGGGTAACCCATCGGCAGAAATATCTAAGCTCCATGGCTTGCTGATTTGGTTAAAATCGAGCGTTGCATTGGCTTCAATGTAGCCATTCCTGAGTGGTGCAAACAGACGTGTCAGCGTCCATTTTCCTTGTTCGCTATTCATCTCAACCACAGGCTGTGCGCTGAGAATATTTTGGTAGCTGGCATCATTGGCGCTCGCCATCAGCTTCCCTTGCCACAAGCCCAGTTTTCTATCTTGCAGCAGTTGAACTTGATGCCCCTCGACATGTAATCCAGAGACCTGCCAGTAAGGTTGTTGTGCGAGTTGGATGAGTTGACTGCGTTCTATATTAAGTCGGCTAATCTCGACGTTCTGGAGTTGTGTAAGCCAAGGTATTAGTCGAGCTACGACTAGAGGGCTATCTTGGTTTTCGGTAATCCACTTGATGCCTTGCAGGTCAAGTTGCGCTAATTGAATGCTGCTAGGGGTGACTTCGCCATTGAGCTGAACAGTGCCTTGCAGGAATTGAGTATAGAAATCTTCAATCAGAATCTGGTTTGTTTCTAGGTTGAGCTTGAGGCTTGGCTCGATGAACATGTCATCATCAATGGTCACTCCTTCTGCTTGCAGAGAGAAAATGGCTTTCTGCTGCTTCCAGATTTCAAAAGGTAGTTGGATATTTTCTAGTGAGGCATCAAAGGCTGCGAGGTGGCCATCTTGCCACTCTACGTCGCTACGTAGAATATCTAAGCTATTAATGTGATTGATCTGAATACCTGCAACATCCCATTCTTTGCTTAGTAGGCTTCGGGTCTGTTTCTGATTGAGTCGTAATCCATCGACGGTCACGTTCACCAACGACCAATCTTGTTGATACTGCTCTGCTTGACCGGAAATCTTGGCGCCACGCCAGTCAAATGAAGCACCATAAAGCGTGCTATCGCTAGGTTTTAAGTCTAGGTCAATCAACAGATTATCGAATGCTTCACCTTGCCAATACAGTTGTGAGGCAGAGAGTTGGGTTTTTCCATAAGGGAGAAGTGAGTTGTCGTTGTTCCATTTTGGGGCGGAGATCTGCAGGTCGATGCCTCGCGCATTAAACTCTGGCGTCGAAAAGTCGAGATTGTTGATGGCCAGCTGGTGGAGCTTGATGTTTAGCTGGGTAAATAAAGAAGTCAGTGTTTTTAGATCGTCTGCCTCTAATTGTAGGCCGCTGATCAAAACAGATTCAAAGACCAGTTTGGCCTCTGTCATCGAGCTGGGGCTGAACCAAAGATCGATCTTGTCGATATACAGAGGTGTTTGCTTTTCTGGTTGGCTTTGGGTAATGCCCATTAAGGTGATGTGATAAGGCGCCTGATACTCAACATCTTCAATGAATACAGGTTGTTCAATCGTATGTTTGATAAAAAAGTTGGCAACATCCGCACGGTATTGGGTCTGCAGGCTTAATAGCAGCGCTGCGATAGTTGCAACGGCGATAGCCAACACAATGCCGAACACCATGAATACCTTTTTCATTCCCTGAAAGCCTTAAATTTCAATAGTCTTAAAACAGAGTGGAACAAAAAGGGTCAAGCATCAACAAAAAAGCCCCTCAAAAGAGGGGCTTGCTACAAAAATATCATTTTAAATTGGGCGTTTGCTTTTGGCTAAGCCCGAGCAGATGGTTGGATTAGTCCAGTTGAGGACCAGCTGCAACCAGTGACTTACCTTCAGCGTTGTCTGTGTACTTATCAAAGTTGTTGATGAAGCGCTCGGCTAGATCTTTCGCTTTGCTTTCCCATTGTAGAGGGTCAGTGTACGTATCGCGTGGGTCAAGGATCGCTGGGTCAACATCGTGCAGCGCTAGTGGCACTTCTAGGTTAAACATAGGGATAACCTTAGTTTCAGCGTTGTCGATTGAGCCATCTAGGATAGCGTCGATGATGCCTCGCGTATCTTGGATAGAGATACGTTTACCAGTACCGTTCCAACCTGTGTTCACTAGGTAAGCTTCAGCGCCAGCTGCTTCCATACGCTTCACAAGCACTTCAGCGTACTGAGTTGGGTGGAGAGTTAAGAATGCCGCACCAAATGCAGCAGAGAACGTTGGCGTTGGCTCAGTAATACCACGCTCAGTGCCCGCTAGTTTTGCAGTGAAGCCAGATAGGAAGTGGTACTTCGTTTGCTCTGGAGTCAGTTTAGAAACGGGTGGCAGTACACCGAATGCATCAGCAGTCAGGAAGATAACCTTTTGAGCGTGACCGGCTTTTGATACTGGTTTAACGATGTTATCGATGTGGTGAATTGGGTAAGAAACACGAGTGTTCTCAGTTTTTGAACCGTCATCAAAATCGATAGAACCATCACCACGAACTGTTACGTTTTCTAGTAGTGCATCACGACGGATTGCATTGTAGATTTCAGGTTCTGCTTCTTTAGATAGACGAATCGTCTTCGCGTAACAACCACCTTCGAAGTTGAAGATACCATCGTCATCCCAACCGTGCTCATCATCACCGATTAGCTCACGCTTAGGATCGGTTGAAAGCGTAGTTTTACCTGTACCAGATAGACCGAAGAAGATGGCTACATCGCCTTTCTCGCCGACGTTTGCACTACAGTGCATTGAAGCAATGCCTTGCAGAGGAAGCAGGTAGTTCATCATTGCGAACATGCCTTTCTTCATCTCACCGCCGTACCAAGTACCACCGATGATTTGAACGCGCTCTGTTAGGTTGAAAGCAACGAAGTTTTCAGAGTTTAGACCCTGCTTTTCCCAGTTAGGGTTAGTTGTTTTAGCACCGTTCATTACCACGAAATCAGGTTCGAACGTTGCTAGCTCTTCGTCAGTTGGACGAATGAACATGTTCTTAACGAAGTGCGCTTGCCACGCTACTTCAGTGATAATACGCACGCTTAAGCGCGTATCAGGGTTAGCACCACAATAACCGTCGATGACAAACAGGCGCTTGCCAGATAGCTGAGTTGTCACAAGCTCTTTCAGCTCATTCCATACTTCAGTTGTAATCGGTTTGTTGTCATTTTTGCCTTGATCTGACCACCACATGGTATCGCGGGTCGTGTCATCTTTAACAATGTACTTATCTTTTGGTGAGCGGCCAGTAAAGATACCAGTGTCTACCGCAACAGAGCCTAGTTCCGTTACTACGCCTTTTTCGTAGCCTTCCAAACCTGGCAGTGTTTCTTCAACGAATAACTGCTCGTAGCTAGGATTACGAAGAACTTCAGTAACGCCAGTCAGTCCGTGCTTAGTTAGATCAATTTGTGCAGCCTTTGTATGTTCCATAACGGTCATAGGTGCTCCTTGTAGGATATTTTGTAGGGATTTTGTATTAATTTTTTATTGTTATCTGCTCACCATGCTAGCAACGAGACTCGGGGGAAACAGGGATATAGCTCAAAAAATATCCATATTAGCCATGGGGTTTTAAGCGTCTCGTCACATATTGGCCCAACTAGTCTATCCTGTACGCAAACCTTTGCGCTAGGGGCGAGAACATTATTAATTGATTAAAATTAAGCGGTGATTTTATTACGAGATGTTACGGAGTTTGCGCTATTTTGATCACAAAAAAGGCCAGCTGAGGGCTGACCTTTTTGGGGTAAATTACGTGTTTTTGGTACGCCGTAAATTAATGAACCGTATTGCTGCCTTTATCTGCTGCTTCTGCGTACAGTGCATCAACATCATTCTTGTCGAACGAGTAGTTTGTGCCACAGTAATCGCAGTGTAGACCAACGCTTCCTTCGGTGCTTAGGATGTCGTAGATCTCTTCTTGAGCAACAGTAATGATTGCTGCTGCACTTCGATCGCGTGAACAGCCACAGAAGAACTCAACCGGTTGTGGTGTGAATAGCTGTACTTTCTCTTGGTTGTACAAACGGTAAAGCAGTTCGTTCGCTTCTAGAGTGAATAGCTCTTCGTTTTTCACGGTGTCTGTTAGTTGCTCTAGGTGCTCGAAGTCGTCTGGAGTACCGGTGCCGTCAGGCATTACTTGTAGCAACATACCTGCAGCGTGTGCTTTGCCTTCATGCTCGCCAGTGCGCAGCCATAGACGAGTCTTAAGCTGTTCAGAGTTAGCGAAGTAGCCTTCAAGCACTTGTGCAAGCGTGTCACCTTCAAGACCAACGATACCTTGGTAACGCTCACCTTTCTTAGGATCGATAGTGATCACTAGATGACCTTTACCCATTAGGGCGTGTAGACCTGCGTCGTCTGCGATATCGCCTTCAAAGCGAGCAACACCACGGATCTTCTGATCGTGATCGCCATTGATAACTGCTAGAGATACTGGGCCGTCACCTTGCAGCTGCATCGTGATAGAACCTTCAAACTTTAGGGTCGCCGTTAGTAGCGTCGTTGAAACCAGTAGCTCACCCAACAGCTTTTGTACTGGAGCTGGGTATTCCTTGCTAGAAATAATCTGTTGGTACGCTTCGTCCATCTGTACCAATTCACCACGTACTGATAGGTCTTCAAATAGGTAGCGATTTAAAACATTACTTGTAGACATTGGGTCTGCCATTTGGCTATTCCTTCTAGCTTATTGAGTCTTGAACTTGATGATGTCACGACGTTGCTTTTTATCTGGGCGACGTTCTGGTGCTGGGCTATGAGCATTTAGCTTGCGCTGTTGTGCAAACTCTTCTCTTTTTGCCAAGCTTTCGGTGGTTTCTTCATAGAGGGTTTGAGCGATCGGGGCTCCACCACGATGGGCTGAGATTTTCTCGATCGTTACCGTCTTTTCTTCATTACCTTGGCGCAGTGTAATCACAGCCCCAAGTTCGACAATTTTACTTGGCTTGCTGCGCTGACCATTATAGTGGACTTTGCCACCATCGACCATGTTGCGAGCAATAGACCGGGTTTTGTAAAAACGAGCTGCCCACAACCATTTATCGAGTCTGACAGCTTCATTAGCAGTTTTCATATAGGGCTGTGCCTTATTAAGTGAGAAATGAATGCGGTTTAACTGTAACGAACAGTGCGCAACATGTTTTTGATGATGCTTATCACATTAAGTAGAAGCTTAAAGTGGAGGCGGTTGGCATTTTTTTCAAGTCATAATACAAAATAGCCATGTTATGCCGATTTATCGATTTGCTATGATATAGTTCAGGATCTTATTGCTTAAATAAGCTTGGTATCGAACGAATGAATAAAAAAGCTGAAAGTTTAATGATTTGCAGCGTTTGTCGTCATGAAAAGGGACTAGGAAAGTGAACTTTTTAGAGCTCAAAAATCGCGTAGGGAATTCTCCTATGTTGAGCCGCTTATTAGAGAATGGATTTGTACTTCAGCAGAAACTAAGCTTAGCGACCTGTTGTGTATTGATTGCAGCTTCCGCATGGATCTTAGGGCAGCTTGCATGGTTTATCGAACCTGCTGAGCAAACTATCGCGCCTTGGACAGCAACGGCTTCATCATCTTCAGCACCTCAATCGACCCTTGATATCTCTTCTTTGCAGCAGAGCAACATGTTTGGTGCTTACAACCCAAGCACGCCCGCTGTGGTTGAACAGCAAGTTATCCAAGATGCGCCTAAGACGCGATTAAACCTCGTTTTAGTGGGTGCAGTCGCGAGCTCGAATCCAAAACTGAGCTTAGCGGTGATCGCCAATCGCGGCACGCAAGCGACCTACGGAATTAATGAAGAGATTGAAGGCACTCGAGCCAAGTTAAAAGCGGTATTAATCGACCGCGTTATCATTGATAACTCAGGACGAGACGAAACCTTGATGCTTGAAGGTATTGAGTACAAGCGTTTGGCTGTATCAGCGCCTGCGCCACCTCGTAGCTCTTCTTCGGTTCGTGGTAATAATCCGGCTTCAGCAGAAGAGAAGCTTGATGAAATTAAAGCGAAGATAATGAAAGATCCGCAACAAATCTTCCAATATGTTCGACTGTCTCAGGTGAAGCGTGACGATAAAGTGATCGGTTATCGTGTGAGCCCTGGCAAAGATTCAGAACTTTTTAACTCTGTTGGGCTCCAAAACGGAGATATTGCCACTCAGTTAAATGGACAAGACCTGACAGACCCTGCTGCTATGGGCAACATATTCCGTTCCATCTCAGAACTAACAGAGCTAAATCTGGTGGTCGAGAGAGATGGTCAACAACATGAAGTGTTTATTGAATTTTAAAACTTTGCGTCTAACGAAGGACGAAAGTGTAGGAGAAGTACGTGAAGCATTGGTTTAAGAAAAGTGCATGGTTATTGGCAGGAAGCTTGATCTGCACACCCGCAGCCATCGCGAGTGATTTTAGTGCCAGCTTTAAAGGCACTGACATTCAAGAGTTTATTAATATTGTTGGTCGTAACCTAGAGAAGACCATCATCGTTGATCCATCGGTGCGCGGAAAAATCGATGTACGCAGCTACGACGTATTGAATGAAGAGCAATATTACAGCTTCTTCTTAAACGTACTAGAGGTGTATGGCTACGCAGTCGTTGAAATGGACTCGGGTGTTCTTAAGATCATCAAAGCCAAAGACTCTAAAACTTCGGCGATCCCCGTTGTTGGTGACCGTGATTCAATCACTGGTGATAGCGTAGTGACGCGTGTAGTGACGGTTCGTAATGTATCGGTTCGTGAACTTTCTCCTCTGCTTCGTCAACTAAACGACAATGCAGGCGCGGGTAACGTTGTGCACTACGACCCAGCCAACATCATCCTTATTACAGGCCGAGCGGCGGTAGTAAACCGTTTAGCTGAAATCATCAAGCGTGTTGACCAAGCGGGTGATAAAGAGATTGAAGTCGTTGAGCTAAAGAATGCTTCTGCGGCAGAAATGGTACGTATCGTTGATGCACTAAGCAAAACCACAGATGCCCAAAACACACCAGCCTTCCTACAACCTAAATTAGTTGCCGATGAACGTACCAATGCGATCCTTATCTCAGGTGACCCTAAGGTACGTAGCCGTTTAAGAAGGTTGATTGAACAGCTTGATGTGGAAATGGCAACCAAGGGCAACAACCAAGTAATTTACCTTAAATACGCCAAAGCAGAAGATTTAGTCGATGTGCTGAAAGGCGTGTCGGACAACCTGCAATCAGAGAAGCAAACATCAACTAAAGGTAGCTCATCTCAACGTGACAAAGTGGTGATCTCAGCTCACAGTGATACCAACTCTTTGGTTATTACCGCCCAACCAGACATCATGAACGCGCTGCAAGATGTGATCGCACAGTTGGATATTCGTCGTGCTCAAGTATTGATTGAAGCCCTAATTGTCGAGATGGCAGAGGGTGATGGCATTAACCTTGGTGTGCAATGGGGTAACCTTGATACTGGTGCTGTGATTCAGTATGGCAACACAGGTGCGTCAATCGGTGGCGTAATGGTTGGTTTAGAAGAAGCGAAAGACACTGAAACGACCACCGCAGTCTATGATGATAATGGCGCCTTTTTGCGTAATGAAACGACCACAGAATCCGGTGACTACTCAACGTTAGCTTCTGCTCTTTCTGGCGTTAATGGCGCGGCAATGAGCGTAGTGATGGGTGACTGGACTGCCTTGATCAGTGCAGTAGCGACCGATTCAAATTCAAATATCCTATCTTCTCCAAGTATCACCGTGATGGATAACGGCGAAGCGTCGTTCATTGTGGGCGAAGAGGTGCCTGTTTTAACTGGCTCGACCGCAGGCTCAAGTAACGATAACCCATTCCAAACGGTTGAACGTAAAGAAGTGGGTATCAAGCTAAAAGTCGTGCCACAAATCAATGAAGGTGATTCGGTTCAACTGCAAATAGAACAAGAAGTCTCTAACGTATTGGGCGCCAATGGTGCAGTTGATGTTCGTTTTGCTAAGCGTCAACTGAACACGTCTGTGATTGTTCAAGACGGTCAAATGCTGGTGCTTGGTGGCTTGATTGACGAGCGAGCACTGGAAAGTGAATCTAAGGTGCCGTTCTTGGGTGATATCCCTGTTCTAGGACACTTGTTCAAATCAACCAGTACTCAAGTTGAGAAAAAGAACCTAATGGTCTTCATCAAACCAACCATTATTCGTGATGGTATGACGGCCGATGGTATTACTCAGCGTAAATACAACTTTATTCGTGCTGAGCAGTTGTATAAGTCAGAGCAGGGCCTGAAGCTGATGGATGACGATAATATTCCAGTACTGCCTAAATTTGGCGAAAGCATGAATTACCCGGCTGAACTTCAAGCCTTCATTGATCAGATGGAAACAGAATAATGGCTGAATTGGTAGGGGCGGCACGTACTTATCAGCGCTTGCCGTTTAGCTTTGCGAATCGCTATAAGATGGTGTTGGAGTATCAACATCCAGAGCGCGCACCGATACTTTATTATGTTGAGCCACTGAAATCGGCGGCGATCATTGAAGTGAGTCGAGTGGTGAAAAATGGTTTCACGCCACAAGCGATTACTCTCGATGAGTTTGATAAAAAACTGACCGATGCTTATCAGCGTGACTCGTCAGAAGCTCGTCAGCTCATGGAAGACATTGGTGCTGATAGTGATGACTTCTTCTCATTAGCGGAAGAACTGCCTCAAGACGAAGACTTACTTGAATCAGAAGACGACGCGCCAATCATCAAGTTAATCAATGCGATGCTGGGTGAGGCGATCAAAGAAGGTGCTTCGGATATTCATATCGAAACCTTTGAGAAATCACTGTCGATCCGTTTCCGTATTGATGGTGTGTTACGTGATGTGTTGGCGCCGAGCCGTAAACTGGCTCCGCTGCTCGTGTCACGTGTAAAGGTTATGGCTAAATTGGATATTGCGGAAAAACGCGTGCCACAAGATGGTCGTATTTCTTTGCGTATTGGTGGCCGAGCGGTTGATGTTCGTGTTTCAACCATGCCTTCTTCGCACGGTGAGCGTGTGGTAATGCGTCTGTTGGACAAAAACGCCACTCGTCTAGACTTGCACAGTTTAGGTATGACAGCAGAAAACCATGAAAACTTCCGTAAGCTGATTCAGCGCCCACATGGCATTATCTTGGTGACTGGCCCGACAGGCTCAGGTAAATCAACCACTTTGTACGCTGGCCTGCAAGAGCTTAACAGCAACGAACGCAACATCCTTACCGTTGAAGACCCAATTGAATTTGATATTGATGGCATTGGTCAAACACAAGTGAACCCTAAGGTTGATATGACCTTTGCGCGTGGTTTACGTGCGATTCTTCGTCAAGATCCCGATGTGGTAATGATTGGTGAGATACGTGACTTAGAGACCGCAGAGATCGCTGTTCAAGCCTCTTTGACCGGTCACTTAGTGATGTCGACCCTTCACACCAATACGGCAATCGGTGCAATTACGCGTCTGCGTGATATGGGCATCGAACCCTTCTTGATCTCTTCTTCGCTGCTGGGTGTTTTGGCTCAGCGCTTGGTTCGCACCCTGTGTAACGACTGTAAAGAACCTTACGAAGCGGATAAAGAACAGAAAAAACTGTTTGGGTTGAAGAAGAAAGACAGCCTAACGCTTTACCATGCCAAAGGGTGTGAAAGCTGCAGTCACAAAGGCTATCGAGGCCGTACCGGTATTCATGAACTCCTGATGATTGACGATTCGGTACAAGAGCTGATTCACAGTGAAGCTGGCGAACAGGCAATTGAGAAAGCAATTCGTGGCACAACACCAAGTATTCGAGATGATGGCTTGAGCAAAGTTCTGAAAGGGGTAACGTCCCTAGAAGAAGTGATGCGCGTGACCAAGGAAGTCTAGTATGGCGGCATTTGAATACAAAGCACTGGATGCCAAGGGTAAGAGCAAAAAGGGCTCGATTGAAGCGGATAACGCTCGTCAGGCTCGCCAGCGCTTAAAAGAACAAGGCTTGATGCCGGTTGAGATGACCGAAGCTAAAGCTAAAACGACGAAAGGTGCACAGCCTTCGACCAGCTTTAAGCGTGGTATCAGCACGCCAGACCTTGCTTTGATTACTCGCCAAATTTCCACCTTGGTGCAATCAGGCATGCCGCTAGAAGAGTGCTTGAAAGCCGTGGCGGAGCAATCTGAAAAGCCACGTATTCGAACCATGTTACTGGCGGTTCGTTCGAAGGTAACGGAAGGTTATTCGCTAGCCGATAGCTTGGCTGATTACCCACATATCTTTGATGAACTGTTTAGAGCCATGGTCGCGGCTGGTGAGAAATCGGGTCACTTAGATGCGGTATTGGAGCGACTGGCTGATTACGCAGAAAACCGTCAGAAGATGCGCTCTAAGTTGCTGCAAGCGATGATCTACCCTGTGGTGCTGGTGGTGTTTGCGGTGACGATTGTTTCGTTCCTGCTGGCAACCGTGGTACCTAAGATCGTTGAACCGATTATCCAAATGGGCCAAGAACTTCCTCAATCGACACAATTTTTATTGGCATCGAGTGAATTTATCCAGAATTGGGGCATCCAATTACTGTTGTTGATCATCGGTGTGATTGTGTTGATTAAGACCGCTCTGAAAAAGCCGGGTGTTCGCATGAGTTGGGATCGCAAGCTATTAAGCATTCCACTGATCGGCAAGATCGCGAAAGGAATTAATACCTCTCGTTTTGCACGAACACTCTCTATCTGTACCTCGAGTGCGATTCCTATCCTTGAGGGGATGAAGGTTGCGGTTGATGTAATGTCGAATCACCATGTGAAGCAACAAGTACTGCAGGCGTCAGACAGTGTTAGAGAAGGGGCAAGCCTGCGTAAAGCGCTCGATCAAACCAAACTCTTCCCTCCAATGATGCTGCATATGATCGCCAGTGGTGAGCAGAGTGGTCAGTTAGAGCAAATGCTAACAAGAGCGGCAGATAACCAGGATCAAAGCTTTGAATCTACCGTGAATATCGCATTAGGTATCTTTACGCCAGCACTTATCGCTTTGATGGCAGGCTTAGTACTGTTCATTGTGATGGCGACTCTGATGCCGATGCTTGAAATGAATAATTTGATGAGCGGCTAACCTACCGCTTATAAGACGTTAGTTTTTGGATTAACGAGAAGAAGGACATTATTACCTTCAACTCGCTGTCTGTAATTTGGAGAAAATAATGAAAAATAAAATGAAGAAACAATCAGGCTTTACTCTACTCGAGGTGATGGTTGTTGTGGTTATCCTTGGCGTATTGGCGAGCTTTGTTGTACCTAACCTATTGGGTAATAAAGAGAAGGCAGACCAACAAAAAGCCATCACTGATATCGTGGCGTTAGAGAACGCGCTAGATATGTACAAACTGGATAACAGCGTTTACCCAACAACGGATCAAGGTCTTGATGCATTGGTTTCTAAGCCAAGCAGCCCAGAGCCTCGTAACTACCGCGACGGTGGCTACATCAAGCGTCTGCCAAACGACCCATGGGGTAACGAGTACCAATACCTAAGCCCTGGTGATAACGGCACTATTGATATTTTCACTCTTGGTGCTGATGGCCAAGAAGGTGGTGAAGGTATTGCGGCGGATATCGGCAACTGGAACATGCAGGATTTCCAATAAGCATCAGCTTATTGTTTGATTCGTTATTGTTGCTTGATACGTTATTGATGGTAGGACGTAAACAGATGGAGTCTAAAGGTGAAAACTAAGCAAACACAGCCAGGTTTCACCTTAATTGAGATTCTTTTGGTGTTGGTATTACTGTCAGTAACGGCGGTCGCGGTGATCGCGACCATTCCTACCAATAGCAAAGATGTTGCTAAAAAATACGCTCAAAGCTTTTATCAGCGAGTTCAATTACTCAATGAAGAGGCTATTTTGAGTGGTTTGGATTTTGGCGTTCGTGTTGATGAAAAGAAATCGACCTATGTACTGATGGCGCTTAAGTCCGAAGGCTGGCAAGAAGTCGATTTTGAAAAAATCCCCTCTTTAACTGAACTACCGGAAGAACTCGCCTTGTCACTGACTCTAGGTGGTGGCGCATGGGAAGACGATGATCGGTTGTTCAACCCAGGAAGCTTGTTTGATGAAGATATGTTTGCTGATCTTGAAGAGGAAAAGAAGCCGAAACCACCACAGATCTACATCTTGTCGAGTGCTGAAATGACGCCATTTGTATTGTCGTTTTATCCAAATACCGGAGACACCATACAAGATGGTTGGCGTATTCGAGTATTGGACAATGGTGTGATTCGACTGCTAGAACCGGGAGAAGAAGATGAAGAGGAATAACCGTTCTCCTTATCGTTTTCGTGGTATGCCCCTTGGTTCTCGAGGAATGACGCTGCTTGAGGTATTGGTTGCGCTCGCTATCTTTGCGACTGCGGCGATCAGTGTGATTCGTGCTGTTACTCAGCACATCAATACCCTCAGTTATCTCGAAGAAAAAACCTTCGCGGCTATGGTCGTTGATAATCAAATGGCTTTGGTGATGCTGCATCCTGAGAAGCTAAAAAAAGCGCAGGGCACACAAGAGTTGGCCGAGAGAGAGTGGTTTTGGAAGGTCACGCCAATCGATACTAGCGATGATTTATTAAAGGCGTTTGATGTGAGTGTGGCAACCAGTAAACAAGCTTCTCCAGTGGTCACGGTGCGCAGCTATGTGGTCAAGTAAAAGCGTGTCGTTAGCTCAGAGCAAGTCGCTAAGTAAGAGCATGTCCGCCAATAAGCGTGTGCCTCGTAAACAAGGACTATCTTCGAAAGGGAGAGGCTTTACCTTAATTGAGGTTTTGGTCTCGATCGCTATCTTTGCCACGTTAAGCATGGCGGCTTATCAGGTAGTCAATCAGGTTCAGCGCAGCAACGAGCTTTCAATCGAGCGCAGTGCTCGTTTAAATCAACTGCAACGTAGCTTAGTCATTTTAGATAATGATTTTCGCCAGATGGCGGTGCGACAATTTCGTACCAACGGTGAAGAAGCATCATCTAAGCTGATCTTAATTAAAGAGTATTTACTGGATTCCGACAGCGTTGGCATCATGTTTACTCGCCTTGGCTGGCATAACCCACAGCAGCAGTTTCCTCGCGGAGAAGTCACCAAAGTGGGTTACCGCATTAAAGAAGAAACGCTTGAGCGTGTGTGGTGGCGCTACCCCGATACTCCTGCAGGACAAGAAGGTGTGATTACGCCTTTGCTTGATGATGTTGAAAGCTTGGAATTCGAGTTTTATGACGGAAGCCGCTGGGGGAAAGAGTGGCAAGCCGACAAATCGCTACCGAAAGCGGTAAGGTTAAAGCTAACCTTGAAAGATTATGGTGAGATAGAGCGTATTTATCTCACCCCTGGTGGCACGCTAGATCAGGCCGATGATTCTTCAAACAGTGACTCTTCAAGTAGTAATGAGGGGAATAATGACTCATCGAACTAATAAGTTTGCACTGACAAGGTCTGCCATGGGGCGCAAGCAGCGAGGTGTTGCGCTGATCATTATCCTGATGCTACTGGCGATAATGGCAACCATCGCAGGCAGTATGTCGGAACGCCTGTTTACTCAATTTAAGCGCGTGGGCAATCAACTGAATTACCAACAGGCTTACTGGTACAGCATTGGTGTCGAAGCGCTGGTGCAAGACGGCATTAGGCAAAGCTACAAAGACAGTGATACCGTCAACTTGAGTCAACCATGGGCGTTAGAAGAACAGGTATACCCGTTGGATTATGGTCAAGTTAAAGGCCGTATTGTTGATGCTCAGGCATGTTTTAATCTCAATGCGTTGGCTGGTGTGGCGACGACTTCAAGTAACCAAACACCTTATTTAATTACGGTTTGGCAAACCTTGTTGGAAAACCAAGATGTTGAGCCTTATCAGGCCGAGGTTATTGCACATTCAAGCTGGGAATTTGTTGATAGTGATACCCGAACCACCTCTTCAGCTGGTGTAGAAGACAGTACTTATGAGGCGATGAAGCCATCTTATTTGGCAGCGAATGGCTTAATGGCCGATGAGTCCGAGCTACGCTCGGTTTATCAAGTCACTGGTGAGGTGATGAATAAGGTTCGCCCCTTTGTTTGTGCTCTGCCGAGCGACGATTTCCGTTTGAATGTGAATACTCTTACGGAAAAGCAGGCGCCGTTATTGGAAGCGATGTTTGCCCCCGGCTTAAGTGAATCGGATGCCAAACAGCTGATAGACAAACGCCCATTCGATGGTTGGGATACGGTGGATGCGTTTATGGCTGAGCCTGCTATTGTGGGTGTGAGTGCCGAAGTCAGCAAAAAAGCGAAAGCATATTTAACTGTAGATAGCGCCTATTTTGAGCTAGATGCAGAGGTATTAGTTGAGCAGTCACGTGTACGTATACGGACGCTTTTCTATAGTAGTAATCGAGAAACAGTGACGGTAGTACGCCGTCGTTTTGGAGGAATCAGTGAGCGAGTTTCTGACCGTTCGACTGAGTAGCGAGCCACAAAGCCCTGTGCAGTGGTTAGTTTGGTCGACAAGCCAACAAGAAGTGATAGCAAGTGGCGAACTGTCTAGCTGGGAGCAGCTGGATGAGTTAACGCCTTACGCTGAAAAGCGTAGCTGTATCGCTTTATTGCCGGGAAATGAATGCTTAATTAAGCGTGTTGAGATCCCGAAAGGTGCTGCTCGCCAGTTCGATTCTATGCTGCCGTTTTTATTAGAAGACGAAGTCGCACAAGATATCGAAGACTTACACCTGACTATTTTAGAGAAAGACGCAACGCACGCGACAGTGTGTGGTGTGGAACGTGATTGGCTTAAGCAGGCGCTGGATACTTTCCGCGAAGCGAATATTATCTTTCGTAAAGTATTGCCTGATACCTTAGCGTTGCCTTTAGAAGATCAGGGCATCAGTGCGCTGCAGATCGACCAACATTGGTTATTGCGTCAAAGCAACTATCAAGCAGTGTCGATCAATGAGGCGTGGCTAGCGATGTTCTTACAAAGCGATTGGGTTGCCTTAGATGACGAAGAGCAATCACCAACGATTTTTAGCTACACCGCACTGCCAAGTGATGACGTTCAACTGCAAAGTGGCATTGAGTGGCAAGCTAAACCTGCGGAACTGGTGATGTCTTTACTGAGCCAACAAGCCATTACAAGTGGCGTAAACTTACTGACTGGCACCTTTAAAACCAAATCTTCATTCAGTAAGTACTGGCGTGTATGGCAAAAAGTAGCGATCGCAGCTTGTTTGCTGGTGGCGGTGATCGTCACTCAGCAAGTCTTAAAGGTTCAGCAGTACGAAGCACAAGCCGAAGCGTACCGAACGGAGAGTGAACGTATTTTTAGAAGCGTACTTCCGGGCAAGCAACGTATTCCGACGGTCAGCTACCTTAAGCGCCAGATGAACGACGAAGCTAAGAAGTATGGTGGCTCGGGTGATGGTGATTCCTTACTTGGATGGCTAGCGTTACTGCCAGAAACTTTAGGACAAGTGAAAGCCATCGAAGTGAATAGTATTCGCTACGACGGCAACCGCTCAGAGGTGAGATTGGAAGCGAAAAGTACTGACTTCCAATATTTCGAGACTGCGCGAGTGAAACTTGAAGAGAAGTTTACCGTTGAGCAAGGGCCATTGAATCGTAATGGTGATGCCGTATTTGGTAGCTTTACCCTTAAACCCCGTCAATAAACTGCGTAAGGAGATCAGTGATGAGAAATATGATTGAGCCACTCCAAGCGTGGTGGACTTCAATAAGTCAAAGAGAGCAACGATTAGTGATTGGTTGCTCAATTTTATTGGTGGTCGGTGTCGTTTATTGGGGGCTAATCCAGCCACTCAGTCAGCGAGCTGAACTTGCGCAGAGCCGTATTCAAAGTGAGAAGCAACTTCTAGCTTGGGTAACCAATAAAGCCAATGAAGTGGTTGAGTTGCGAGGCAGTGGTGGCATCAGTGCGAGCCAGCCTCTGAATCAATCTGTACCAGCTTCTATGCGTCGCTTTAATATCGAGCTAATACGCGTGCAACCACGTGGCGAAATGTTGCAAGTGTGGGTGAAACCTGTGCCTTTTAATCAGTTCTTAGATTGGCTGACATACTTGAAAGAGAAGCAGGGTGTCGAAGTTGAGTTTATGGACATTGATCGCTCCGATAACCCAGGGGTTATTGAGGTCAACCGACTACAGTTTAAACGAGGTTAATGTGAAACGCGGTTTATCTTTGAAGTTAGGTTTACTTTTTGGCGGCATCTTTATTGTCTTTTTCTCGGTTAGTCTGTTGCTGCATCTACCGGCCTCTTTTGTACTCAAACATGCACCGGCTGTGCGTGGCTTGAATATTGAAGGTGTTGAAGGAACGGTTTGGCAGGGCAGCGCCAATAATATCGCCTGGCAGCGTGTTAATTACGGTTCAGTACAGTGGGACTTTCAGTTCTCTAAACTCTTCCAAGCCAAAGCTGAATTAGCGGTTCGTTTTGGTCGTAATAGCGACATGAACTTGTCAGGAAAAGGGCGTGTTGGGTACAGCATGAGTGGTGCGTATGCGGAAAACTTAGTCGCATCAATGCCCGCTGCTAACGTGATGAAATATGCTCCAGCCATTCCAGTCCCGGTTTCAATTGGTGGAAAGGTTGAGCTGACGATCAAGCATGCGGTTCATGCTCAACCTTGGTGTCAGTCTGGTGAAGGTACTGTGGCTTGGTCTGGTGCTGCAGTCGATTCACCTGTTGGTTCGTTAGACCTTGGTCCTGTGATTGCGGACATAACCTGTGAAGACAGTACAATTGCAGCCAAAGGCGTTCAGAAGAGCACTCAAGTAGACAGTGAGTTCTCAGCGAGTCTAACATCTAACCAGCGCTACACATCTGCAGCGTGGTTTAAACCGGGTGTTGAATTCCCGCCAACGATGCAAAATCAGCTTAAATGGTTGGGTAATCCTGATAGCCAAGGTAAGTACCAGTTTACTTATCAAGGTCGTTTTTAGCTAAACGGCTAAGGGTCACTAAATTACGAGATATAAAAAACGGGCACCTCACTGAGGTGCCCGTTTTGTTTGTTCTGAGAATCTAGAGGATATCTGACAGTTAAAGGGAGCAAACTCGCCTAGTCTTTGCCTTGCAAAATTTCTACCCACGGTAAATCTGCATCACCGAGTACAATGAAGTTCGGGTTTTCTAGCGTTTCTCTTTCATTGTACGAAAGCGGTTCTAGTTGAGTACTTAAGATACGTCCGCCAGCTTCTTCAACAATGCACTGCGTTGCGGCGGTATCCCACTCTCCGGTTGGTCCAAGGCGCAGATAACAATCCACAGCGCCTTCTGCGACTAAACAGGCCTTAAGCGCTGCTGAGCCTAGAGGAACCAAATCATAATTCCATGCTGAGCTCATACGGCTAGTGATGCGATTGATGTCCTGGCGACGGCTGATCGCCATGGCGATTGACTGGTTTGGCAGCTCGTGACGATGCGTTTTGATTTTCACGCTGTCATTAAGGTCTGGGATCTTCCAAGCGCCTTTGCCACTGTAAGCGTAATAGCTCACACCTGAAACGGGTGCGTATACCACGCCCATCACTGGCTTGTTATGCTCGATTAGGGCGATAATTGTCGCGAAATCACCACTTCGTGCGATGAACTCCTGGGTGCCGTCCAGTGGGTCAACTAACCAGTAGCGATCCCATTGAGAGCGTTGCTCTAGGCTGATGTCGGCGTCTTCTTCGGATAATACGGGAATATCAGGCGTCAATTCACTGAGTTTTTTTAATATCAGCTTATGTGCTGCAAGATCGGCACTGGTTACTGGAGTGTCATCACTCTTAATGAACTCTTCGTAATCCTTTTTCTCGTAGATCTCTAAGATGAGTTGACCAGCAGAGCGAGCAATCTCAATGACAGAGGGTAGGAGGTGAGACAAATCTTTTGTTATTGGCATAAATGTTCTCTTACTCTTAGAGCGAGCCTGAATGTTCTAGTTATTGTTTAATACACGAAGGCTTAAAAGCAGGGCTGTAATACTCCGAGCCTCACAGAAATCGAGATGTGTTAACAGTTCTTCGGCTTGAGCAAGTGGCCAGCGCACAATATCGAGAGGCTCTGGCTCATCACCTTCTAGCTTTTCTGGGTAGAGGTCTTCTGCAATAAACAGCGTCATTTTGCTAGAGAAGTAAGAGGGTGCAAGGATCACTTCCTTCAGCGGAGTAAGCTTGTTGGCACCGAAGCCTATCTCTTCTTTGAGTTCGCGAACGGCGGCTTCGTTTGGCTGCTCACCTGGATCAATCAGCCCTTTTGGAAAGCCAAGTTCGTAGCGTTCAGTTCCCGCTGCATATTCACGTACTAATAGAATATCGCCTTGCTCAGTAATAGGAACCATCATCACTGCGTTGCGCCCGCTGGGCTTCATGCGTTCGTAAGTGCGCTCTTCGCCGTTTGAAAAGCGTAAGTCGAGAGACTCGATAGAGAATAGTCTTGATTGAGCGACAGTTTGTTTAGCCAAAATCTCTGGCTTGGTCCTTTTCGTCATTGCGCTCGCTCCTTAGCTCATTGGAATTCTTTCTTATAAAGTCATTCTAATATAGGGGAAATGACCTTGAGTTCCTAGATCCGAGTTTTCATATCCGAAAATTATTGAAGCAGGAATCGATTACGATCACTTGAATACCTTACTCAAGATGGTAACGAGGTGAAAATATGGTTGTATAGCAAAAGAGTATAGAGAGAACGCGATAGTCCTAACTTGCTTATCCACATAACAAAAAAGGTTGATGCTTGCGCATCAACCTTTCAAATAACAACTAACACTAAATCAGTGATTAGTAGTAAGAGTGCTCACCACGATCGTGCTCAGTTGCATCACGAACAGCAGTCAGTTCACCTTCAAACTGTTGAAGAAGTTCTTTCTCGATGCCTTCTTTTAGCGTTACATCAACCATAGAACAACCGTTACAACCACCACCGAATGCTACAATAGCTGCGCCGTCTTCAGTGATTTCTACCAAGCTAACGTGACCGCCGTGACCAGCAAGTTGTGGGTTAACTTGTGTTTGAATTGCGTATTCAACACGTTCTAGAAGTGGTGCATCGTCTGCGACTTTACGCATCTTAGCGTTTGGTGCTTTAAGCGTTAGCTGAGAGCCCATTTTGTCAGTAACGAAGTCAATTTCAGCTTCATCTAGGAACGGTAGGCTTAGCTCATCTACGTATGCAGAGAAAGCTTCGAATTTAAGCTCTGTGTCAGACGCTTCGATAGCATCTGTTGGGCAGTAAGAAACACCACACTCAGCGTTTTGTGTGCCTGGGTTTACCACGAACACACGAATGTTTGTACCTTCAGGCTGCTGTGACAGCAGATTGGCAAAGTGAGTTTGAGCTGTTTCTGTAATAGTAATATTTGACACGACGAATACCTGAGTAGATTTGTAGGTTATTAGCGCCATTCTACTCCTGTCAGATTTGTAATTCAGCCCTTTTTTGTTGGATTGCTGTACAAGTAGTGATTCACAGCTTTTATCCAGAGGGCTCAGGAGTGCGGCAGATGCAGTAAATATCAATCCTTTTAACGTCCACTTCAAGTAGTAATTGGCATAATTGATACACAGTACTGCCGGTGGTTACAACATCATCAATTATCGCGACGTGAGAGGGGATAATTCCTTGAACGTCTTGTTTTCGCAGCGCAAAAGCGCTCTTTAGATTGTGTAATCGTGCGGATTTAGTCAGCCCCTGCTGGGAAGCCGTTGAGCGAATTCGACGAAAGAGCACATCACTTTCAACGCCAAGCTCTTGAGCCGTGTAGTCGGCTAGCAGCTTACTTTGATTAAAGCCGCGATGAGTATATCGACGCCAATGCAGCGGCACGCTGGTGATCAGCGGAGCAGGATATTCGATACGTGATGCCAATAGCTTAGATAGATCACGTGCAAACCAAAACTTATCAGCGTACTTCATTTGCTGAATGTAACCTGCTGTAGGGAAGGTGTAATCGCCGACACAGTAGAGGCGATGCCAAGGTGGAGGTTGAGATAAGCACTGTCCGCACTGCTCTACTGTGAGCAGTGTTTTTAAACCACATCGTTGGCAGCGTGGTACTGGCTGAAAGAGTTTGAGACAAGAATTGCACCATCGAGGATGTGTATCACTGGGCAGTTTATCAAGTTTGCACAGGTGGCATTGAGGTGTGACCAGACGTGGTGTGTGTTTTTGTAGCCAATCGGATAACATAGCTCGTGATGCTTTTGGGTTATGGTGTTCCTTTTGCTCACCATACTGAAAAGCGCGGATTATCGCTGATGGAAAAAGTAGGGAATATTGAGAATGAGTGACGCGTTATATTGGCATGTTTCTGGGCAAGGGCCTGATTTAGTACTGGTTCACGGCTGGGGAATGAACGGTGCGGTATGGCAACAAACCGTTAATGCATTACAAGCTGATTTTCGAGTGCATGTTGTCGATTTACCAGGGTATGGACACAGCGCGCACTGCCACGCTCAAGATCTTGAAGAGATTGCTCAGCAGCTTTTGGCCGAAGCACCAAAGCAAGCGATTTGGGTGGGTTGGTCACTTGGAGGCTTGGTCGCAACGCACATGGCTCTCCATCACTCAGATTACGTGAGCAAGCTGGTGACTGTCGCCAGTTCTCCCAAATTCGCCGCTGCAAAAGAGCCCGTGTTATGGCGAGGCATTCAGCCCAACGTATTAAGCGCATTCACCGAGCAACTGGTTGAAGATTTCCAAACCACCATCGAACGCTTTATGGCATTGCAAGCCATGGGCAGCCCTTCAGCAAGGCAAGATGTAAAACAACTCAAGCAAGCGGTGCTGTCTCGCCCGTTGCCGAACCCTGACTCATTATTGGCAGGATTAAAGATGCTGTCGGATGTCGATCTGCGTGAACAACTGCCTGAGATTTCAGTACCAATGCTACGCTTGTATGGTCGATTAGATGGATTGGTGCCAATCAAGGTTGCGAAAGACTTAGGCACAGCCTTGCCTCATACCGAGCAATACATATTTACCCAGTCTTCGCATGCACCGTTTATGACCGAAGCGGATGCCTTTTGCAGTGAGCTTGTCAGCTTCGCACAAAAATAATTGCTAAATATATATCCGGCTTGGTCGATATATAAGCTAATACCAATCACAGTAAGTAAGTGTTCAAAAATAGCGTAGGTAAAAGGCTTGAGAACAAGGCAGCTTTTTTTTGACAAGTAGTTTCGATAAGTAGTTATTCTACAATCAAAAAATCTAACGCCGTTATCGAGCATTTTAACAAGCTAGGATGATCAGTTATTTACTACGATTGGTATAACACCAACGTGTTGCATGATACTCAGACCTAACTCTCTCCAGAGCTGATTGCGCTAAGTTGGGCTATGCCTGTTGTGCGTTCTCGGTACAACAGTGTTATGGCAATATTGATGGGCGATTCTTGAGGAGAGTTCGCGATGATTGTGTCACCTGCAACTGCAGTGAGTGTGCCACTAATCGCCCCGTCCGTTAATGTGCAAACAGAGCAAGTTGCGCGTGATAATAGAGTCCGAGAACCTATTGCTCCCGCAGTAGCATTGGCGAGAACCAATGCAGAGCGTAAGGTAAAATCAGACGATAAACGAAGGCAGCAGTCGGCTTGGGATCCTTCAGACCATCCAGGTTATGAAATGGAGAACGAGTCAGAGGCCAATTCGGTTAGCCAAGAAGAGCCACAAGACCCTTTTGATCGGCTGTTCAGCTTATTGGCACTGAAAACATACAGTGCTGATCAAGGCAAAGGTTATACCATGCGTTTCCGCCTGCCAAAGCATGTTTTAGATGCGGCGATTCAGGAAGGACAGATGGAGAAACGACGTAAGGTCATAAAGTATCATTATGGTCATGCTGTTGCGCCTCATGCTCCGTCAGAGATGTTGGTCGTATTATAATTATACTCTTCATACTTGAAGCTGCAGCGTTGTTAACTGCGTAAGTTCACCCTAATCACATAGAACCCCTATGCTCATAGGGCTGAACTTACTTGTTGCCTAGCTGCAACTCCAATTATTTTGAGTATAAACACGAAGAATACAACCAAGCTTCGATGTCTTTTTTGAACACATAATAAAAAAACCTGCATACCCTAAGGGATGCAGGTTTTCTGTTTTAAGCACATCAGCTTTTTAGATGAGCTAATGGATTACTTTTTCGCTTTAGCAAAAGCGGCAGCGAATGCTCCACCCATTGCAGCGTTTTGTTGCGGCTCTTCACGACGGCGTTGGCCACCTTGCGAGTTTTGATTCGAGCGGTTTTGTGTACGAGGTGCACTTGAACGTTGAGCACGGTTGTCTTGTCCCGGCTCGTCCTTCATACGCATGCTTAGTGCAATACGTTTACGCTGAACATCCACTTCCATCACCTTCACTTTCACGATGTCGCCCGCTTTAACCACTTCACGTGGGTCAGAGACAAAGCGATCGGTGAGCGCTGAAATATGCACTAAGCCATCTTGGTGAACACCAATATCAACGAAGGCACCAAAGTTAGCCACGTTCGATACCACACCTTCTAAAATCATGCCCGGTTCTAGATCTGAAACACTGTTTACGCCATCGGCGAAGGTTGCAGTCTTGAACTCAGGGCGAGGGTCGCGTCCCGGCTTATCCAGCTCCTTGATGATGTCGGTGACCGTTGGAACACCAAAGTTTTCATTGGTGTAATCAACCGCGTGCAAACCACGTAAGAAGTCGGTGTTACCCACCAGAGATTTGATGTCTTTGTGGTTTTTCTCAGCGATGCTTTTCACTACTGGGTAAGCTTCTGGGTGAACCGATGATGCATCCAGTGGGTTTTTGCCATCCATAATACGTAGGAAACCAGCACACTGTTCAAAGGCTTTTGGCCCTAAGCGAGCGACTTTCTTTAGCGTAGTACGTGCTTCGAAGCGACCATTCTCATCACGGAAATCCACGATGTTCTGAGCGATGGTGCTAGAAAGGCCGGCTACGCGAGTAAGTAGCGCGGCAGACGCTGTATTCACATCAACGCCTACGGCGTTTACACAGTCTTCGACAATCGCATCTAGGCGCTTAGCGAGCATAGTTTGGCTCACATCGTGTTGGTATTGGCCCACACCGATCGATTTAGGGTCAATCTTCACTAGCTCTGCCAGTGGATCTTGCAGACGACGAGCAATAGACACCGCACCACGAATTGATACATCCATGTTCGGGAACTCTTTTGCAGCTAGTTCAGACGCGGAATACACCGATGCGCCCGCTTCGCTAACAATGATCTTTTGCGCTTTTAGGTTGCCGCGTTTAATTACGTCAGCCACAAAGCTGTCGGTTTCGCGTGAAGCCGTACCGTTACCAATCGCAATCAAATCAACATTGAATTGACGAACCATCTGCTCAACCACGTGTGCCGATTTGTCGTATTGCTTTTGAGGTGGGTGAGGGTAAATCGTTTCTGTTGCCAGAACCTTACCGGTTGAATCCACGACAGCGATTTTCGAACCGGTACGTAAACCCGGGTCCAAGCCTAAGGTTGCTCGAGGGCCAGCTGGCGCTGCCATGAGTAGGTCTTTTAGGTTGGTTGCGAATACTTCAATCGCTTCGATCTCAGCACGCTCTTTCATCGCACCCATCAATTCTGTTTCCATGTGCATAGAAACCTTGATGCGCCATGCCCAGCTAATCACTTGCTTACGCCATGCATCCGCAGGTGCGCTGCTTAAGGTAATACCGTAGTGATCAGAGATGATGTTTTCGCAGTAAGAACCACGTACACCTTCTTCTTGCTCTGGGTCTGCGTTCATTGCCAGTGTTAGGAAGCCTTCATTGCGGCCACGTAACATGGCAAGTGCACGGTGAGACGGTACTTTGCTCAGAGCTTCGTTGTGCTCGAAGTAGTCTTTGAACTTCTCGCCTTCTTGCTCTTTACCTGTCACTACACGAGCGACTAGCTCTGAGTTGCGTGTTAGGTGTTGGCGAATCTTTTCTAGTAGGTTTGCGTCTTCCGCAATGCGTTCCATGATGATCGCACGAGCACCATCGAGAGCAGCTTTGGTATCGGCAATGCCTTTATCGTTGCTGATGAAGTTCGCCGCTTCCGTTTCTGGATCGTGCTGTGGTTCATTCCACAGTGTGTCGGCAAGTGGTTCTAAGCCTGCTTCGATAGCAATTTGACCTTTAGTGCGACGCTTTGGTTTGTATGGCAGGTATAAATCTTCTAAGCGAGTCTTGCTGTCAGCCTGAGTTATATCACGCTCGAGTTCTGGCGTGAGTTTTCCTTGGTCTTGAATCGACTTAAGAATTGTTTGGCGACGATCGTCTAGCTCGCGAAGGTATGAAAGGCGGCTATCAAGGTTACGTAGTTGGGTATCGTCTAAGCCACCCGTAACTTCTTTACGGTAGCGGGCAATAAAGGGAACGGTGTTACCGTCGTCAATTAGGTTTACTGCGGCAGTGACTTGCTCAGAACGGACATTCAGTTCTTCAGCGATCAGTCGACAGATAGCTTGGCTCATCCGATGAATCTCTTATTTAATATCATGACAAATACATGGGGGTGAGCGTACGCTTTTTCTAGCTTTGGCTGTGTAATTATCCTGTCAGAAGTCGAATTTCCGTTTCTGATACCCGCTTTGTGCGAGATCTCTTACAAGTGATGTGAGACTAAGTCGCTTTAGACCGATGAAATCGTCTTGATGTTACACTAAGTTGCTGATTTTATTTGATTGTGTGTTTGTGGGCGTATTTCTCACCTGAAATGTTTTTTAAGACTATCTAGGAAACACGGCCATTTGCCGTAATATTTAACTTGTCGACAGGGAGTTGGCAGGAACAGGAAAAAGCCTAATGGACTAGGTATCTTCAGGATGAAGATTTGATTACTTAGGATGAGTGGTCAGCAAGGAAGTGATAATCTCTGGATGAGATTCGCCAGTCAGGATGACAGGCTAGAATGGACACCGCTAGGATGGCGATGAACAAAAAGGAAATTGGTTAAAGGATTTAGCCACTATCAAGGAAAGATGCAGGGAGCACCTTATCTCGAAGAGATAAACAGTAGCCGGATTGCTGCGATAGAGACTTAACCCCGCTAGGCGAAAGCCTTGCGGGGTTTTCTTTTATCTGGAGTTTGGGTTTGCTGAACACTCAGTTTATCGCTAAGTGTTTATTAAGTTTGGTTATTCGTTGTCTGCGTAGCGAATCGAGTTAATGAACCACTCTTTGTCGCCTTCCGGTGTTTTTACCGTAAACTCGTCATCTACTTCTTTCTTGAGCAGAGCTCTAGCCATTGGTGAGTCGATAGAGATATAGCCTTTAGCATCGCCGTAGATCTCTTCTGGGCCGACAATTCGAAACTTCTTAATTTCCCCATCATCATTCTCAATTTCGACCCAAGCACCGAAAAATACCTTACCTTCTTGTTGTGGCGAGTAATCAACGATCGTGACATCAGGTAGGAACTTTCTTAAAAAACGCACTCGGCGATCGATCTGACGAAGTAGACGCTTATTGAAGGTGTAATCTGCGTTTTCTGAGCGATCTCCAAGGCTTGCCGCCCAAGTGACTATCTTAGTAATTTCAGGGCGTTTCTCGTGCCATAAGTGGTCATGTTCTGCTTTGAGCTTGTTATAACCTTCTCGAGTAATAAGTTTGGTTTTCATAAATCTGACTTAATGAAATGATGATCTAAGATAGAATATATAGAAAGGCAACATACGTTAACAATTATTTAGGCGACTTTTTCTCCAATAATGTTACATTTTTAATGTCTTATACCAATATACAATTTACCAAGAATGCTTAACCTTAGGTTTAAGCTTTAATAGGTGGAACCATTACATGCAAGAAAACTACAAAATTTTAGTGGTCGATGACGATGCTCGTTTACGTGCACTGTTAGAGCGCTATCTGTCAGAGCAGGGCTTTCAAGTGCGTAGCGTGGCAAACAGTGAGCAGATGGACCGCCTGTTAACCCGTGAAAATTTTCACTTGATGGTATTGGATTTAATGTTGCCGGGCGAAGATGGTCTATCGATCTGTCGTCGTCTACGAAACGCAAACAACTCGCTACCAATCCTGATGCTTACTGCAAAGGGTGATGAAGTGGATCGCATTGTGGGCTTGGAAGTGGGTGCTGATGATTACCTGCCAAAACCATTTAATCCACGTGAACTGCTTGCTCGTATTAAAGCTGTACTGCGTCGCCAAGTCATTGAAGCACCGGGTGCACCAAGCACAGAAGAGTCTGTGGTTGAGTTTGGTGAGTTCCGCTTGAACTTAGGTACTCGCGAAATGTTCCGCGGTGAAGAGCCAATGCCGCTTACTTCGGGTGAATTTGCGGTTCTTAAGTCCTTGGTAACGAATGCTCGTGAGCCAATGTCTCGCGATAAGCTGATGAACATGGCTCGTGGCCGTGAGTATTCAGCAATGGAACGTTCTATCGATGTTCAGATTTCACGTCTGCGTCGTCTAGTTGAAGAAGATCCAAGCAAACCTCGCTACATCCAAACGGTGTGGGGCTTGGGTTATGTATTCGTTCCAGATGGCAAAGCTGTGTAATTCAGCTTAATAAGCTCTACAGTAGCTTTATCGATTCTGTGAATCTTACGGGTCATCTCATTAATATGCGATGGCCCGTTTTCTATTCAGCACAATGGTTTAGAGTTATAGTCATATAACACTTTCTTTATCTTTCTACATCTCGGGTACCCCATGCGTATACGTAGCTCCTTTACTCAGTCGATAGTGCTTTTCTTAACGCTATTGGTCGCTAGCCAAATTTTTTCTTATTACGCGGTGTTTAACTATGCGTTGATGCCAAGTTTGCAGCAGTTTAATAAGATTTTGGCTCACGAGCTAAACCTGGTATTGGACCAAGGCAGTGATATCGAGATCGATGCGCCATTGCGTCAGCGTGTGCTTGAACAGCTCGGGGTAACCGTTCACGCCAAGGGCAGCGAAGCGGCGGGTGAGTATTACCACGCCGTTGCGATTGACTTGATGAGCGAGGAGATGACCAAAGAGCTGGGTTCTGAAACCGAAGTGCGGCTGATCTTGGGGAAAGAGAGTTATGTACTGTGGATGGACATTGCGCAGTTACCCAACTCTTTAATTCGTATTCCGTTATCAGAGCTGCAAGAAGAGGATTTTGCACCACTGTTTCGTAACAGTCTGATCATGGCGCTGTTGATTGTCGCAGGTGGTTGGCTGTTTATCCGATTGCAAAACCGTCCGTTGATTGCGCTGGAGAAAGCCGCGCAAGGTGTCGGGCGAGGTGATATTCCACCACCCCTGCCAGTACAAGGTGCGCAAGAGATTCGTTCAGTAACCCGAGCCTTTAATCAGATGTCGAAAGGTATCCAAGAACTTGAAGAAGACCGCGCTTTGTTGATGGCAGGTATCAGTCATGATTTACGTACTCCGTTAACGCGTATTCGTTTAGCGACTGAGATGATGTCACCAGAAGACAGTTACTTAGCGGAAGGCATCATCAGTGATACTGAAGAGTGTAACGAGATCATCAGCCAGTTTATGGACTACTTAAAACCCGTTGATCGAGATTCATTCCAAGCGGTGTTTGTTGACGATATTGCTCGCGAGGTTTCTAGCTCTGAAGGTGGATACGAAGTGCAGATTGAAACTGATATTCCGGAATCAATGAAGCCCGCGCTTGGTAACCCAATTGCGATGAAGCGTGCGGTGAGTAACTTGGTAGTAAATGCGCTGCGTTATGGTAATGGTTGGGTCAAAGTGTCTACCGGCATGACGGCGGATAATAAACTTGCTTGGGTAACGGTAGAAGATAATGGTCCAGGTATCCCGCAGGATCAGATCGGGAAGTTGTTTGAACCGTTCACGCGTGGTGACACGGCTCGTGGTAGCGAAGGAACGGGCTTGGGCTTAGCAATTGTGAAACGTATTGTCAGCCAACATCAAGGTGCGGTAGTCGTGAATAATCGTAGTGAAGGTGGCTTAAAAGCGCAGATCAGTTTCCCTGTTAAGCCCTAGAACTGAAAGTTTACTAGCACTAAAAAGGCTTCCTTGAAGGGAAGCCTTTTTGTCTTTTTATGCAGTCTCAGCGTTAGCTAAGCCTTGGAATAAACATCGCGCTCGCCTAGCCAGCGGTTGATGATCGCCTTGGCGTTGTCTGGGTAGCTATCGTGAATATGACGAGCAATACGCTGCACTTCAGGGATCAAACGTTGGTCTCGCACTAAGTCGGCAATCTTAAAATCGGCCAAGCCTGTTTGTTTGGTACCAAGCAGTTCGCCGGGGCCACGGATCTCTAAATCACGCTGAGCTATCACAAAGCCATCGTTACTTTCACGTAGCACACCTAGGCGTTTCTGAGCGGTTTTAGACAGCGGAGAGTGATACAACAATACACAATGACTTGCGACCGAACCTCGGCCGACACGGCCACGCAGTTGGTGCAGTTGCGCTAGGCCAAGACGTTCTGGGTTCTCGATGATCATTAAGCTCGAATTCGGAACATCCACACCAACTTCAATCACGGTTGTCGCAACCAATAGATGCAGCTTGTTCTCTTTGAATTCCTGCATTACTGCTTGCTTCTCGGCGGGCTTCATTCGGCCGTGCACGAGACCAATTTTGACGTCAGGCAGTTTGCGTTGCAGCTCTTCAGCAGTATCAGCTGCAGCTTGAGCTTCCAGTACTTCCGATTCATCAATCAGCGTACATACCCAGTAGGCTTGTTTGCCTTCATTGAGACACGCATTTTTCACACGTTCAACAATGTCATCGCGCTTGGTATCAGGAATTGCCACGGTTTGAATTGGGGTTCGTCCCGGTGGCAGTTCATCAATAATCGAAGTTTCGAGGTCGGCATAGGCCGTCATTGCTAACGTTCGTGGGATTGGGGTAGCGGTCATGACCAACTGATGGGGGTAGTAGCCTTGCTTTGCGCCTTTCTCACGTAGCTCTAATCGCTGGTGGACACCAAATCGGTGTTGCTCATCAATGATCACTAAACCAAGGTTTTTGAACTCGACATGCTCTTGGAACAGGGCATGAGTACCGACCACCATTTGCGCTTCGCCACTGGCAATACGTGTTAGTTCAGTTTCACGAGCTTTGCCTTTGAGCTTACCTGCTAGCCATCCAACTTGAATACCCATTGCCTCAAACCAGTTGGCAAAGTTAATCGCGTGTTGTTCTGCGAGTAGTTCAGTGGGTGCCATAAGTGCTACTTGTTGACCGTGTTCCAATGCGCGAACCGCCGCCAGTGCAGCGACTAAGGTTTTACCAGAGCCCACATCACCTTGCACTAAACGCATCATAGGATGCGGCTTTTCCAAGTCAGCTTCGATCTCTTTGGTCACTCGTGCTTGGGCATTGGTTGGTGAAAACGGCAGCTGAGCCAGTAGCTTATCTTTAAGGGTGTTTACTGGAGGAAAAGGCATTGCCTTGTCTTGCTGCCCTTTGCTACGAACAGACAACATAGACAGGTTTTGAGCCAGTAACTCTTCCATAATTAGGCGCAGTTGCGCAGGGTGCTTGCCTTCATCAAACAGCTCTAGGTCAATGCCCGGGGGCGGCCTGTGAATGGTATGCAGTGCTTGTGCGAGGGTAATTTGGTGGTCGTATAAACCTGATGGGAGAAGCTCGTTAACTGCGGCCTTGTCGATTAGCTCTAAGGCTTGATCGGTAAGATTACGCAGCGTGACTTGTCTTAGCCCTTCGGTGGTTGGGTACACCGGAGTCAGATTGGCTTCAACGTCTGGCTGTTGCCTCGGCGCAAAGAATTTGTAGTCAGGGTGGACGATCTCAAGCCCCATATTACCGCGCTTGATCTCACCATAAGCATGCACTTGTTTGCCTTCGGCAAAGTTATTCTTCATGCCTGCAGTGAAGTTGAAAAAACGCAGTGTAATAGTGCCATTACCATCACTGATCTTTACTGCGAGCATCTTACGTTTACCGAAAATGGTATCGACGTGCATTACCTTGCCTTGCACTGCTGCCCATAAACCAGCATGCAGTTTTACGATTGGATAGATACGCGTTCGATCTTCGTAGCGCAAAGGCAGGTGAAACAGTAAATCTTGTACGTTGTTAAGCCCAACCTTCTCCAGTTTCTCTGCGACTTTTGCGCCGACTCCAGATAAAGAGTTGAGAGGGATAGCAGATAAAAGCTGTGACATAACAAGGCTCATAAACATAAGAGAGATAATCTATTCAAGCATTTTACTGGATTTTTGTACAGGATAAAGCGTAAGAGCAGATTAGAAGCAGATACGGGATTCGAGTAAACGAGATTCGAAGGGATTAAGAGCAGGTTCGGGATTCGGGTAAACGAGACACGAAGGAATGAAGAGCAGATACGGGGTACGAGTAAACGAGATACGAAAAGATTAAAAAAGATGTGGAGCCAAGATGGTGAGTCACGAAGTCTTTTGCTCTTCGCATCTCGCCATCTCGAATCCCTCATCTTTACTTTGATCAGTTCTTACGACGTCTTACTTTCAGCGCGTGTGGCATCACACGTAGCTTTTTCATAATACTTGCAAGGTGAACACGATCTTTGGTGGTCAGCAAGATAGTCACTGTGTACAGGCGTCCATCACGTTCTTCGGTTGAAATACCGTGAATGTTAGAGCCTGTTTTTGAGATAACGTTAGTTAACTCAGCCAGTGCACCTTGGTGGTTCTGCAGATCAACCTGAAGTTCAGCGGTGAACTCTTGGTCGTAATCGTCAGACCATTCAACCGCCATGTATTTGTCTGGTTCTTTCTGGTAACCACGAACGTTTGGACACGTTTCACGGTGAACCACAAGGCCACGACCTGGCGATACATGGGCAATGATGTGATCATCTGGAATTGGGTGACAACAGTTAGCGAACGTCAGTAGTAGACCTTCAGCACCACGGATAGCCAATTTCTTCCTTGGTGTGTCGCTGTTGTTTTCCACTTCAGTCAGTTCGTCAGCATCACCCAGTAGACGACGAGCAATAACGATACTCATCAGCTCACCAAGACCAATCGATGCCAGTAAGTCTTCAACATTGTCTAGGCGAAGATCAGACAATACGTGGTCAATATTCTCTTGGCCGATATCGGCAATAGAGTGTTCGCCAAGTGCATGATTCAGTAAACGACGGCCTAGCGTGATCGACTCTTCACGACGCATGGTTTTTAGAACCTGACGGATCTTAGTACGCGCACGTGATGTCACCACGTAGTTGAGCCATGCTGCATTCGGACGTGCGCCCGGAGCACTGATGATCTCAATAGTTTGACCGTTCTTCAGCGATTTGCTCAGTGGGTAAGGGTTCATGTCTACACGAGCACCTACACACATGTTGCCGACATCGGTATGTACCGCGTAAGCAAAATCGACCGCTGTTGCGCCCGCAGGAAGTTCGACAATGCGACCTTTCGGCGTGAACACAAAGATCTCATCAGGGAACAGATCAGACTTAACGTTTTCAATGAATTCGAATGAGTTACCTGCGCTTTGTTGCAGCTCAAGTAAGCTCTGCATCCAACGTTGTGCTTTAACCTGTGCGGTTGTACCATTACTGCTGCGTGAGCCGTTGCCTTTGTAAGACCAGTGCGCCGCGACACCTTTGTCTGCCATTTGATCCATATCTTCAGTACGGATCTGAACCTCAACTGGCACCCCGTGAGGGCCGATCATTGACGTGTGCAGAGATTGGTAGCCGTTGGCTTTTGGTACCGCAATATAATCTTTCATGCGGCCAGGACGAGGCTTGTACAGGCTGTGAGCCTGACCAAGTACGCGATAACAAGTATCTGGAGTATCAACCACGACGCGGAAAGCGTAGATGTCCATAATGGTGTGGAAGCGCTGCTCTTTAGTTTTCATCTTGTTGTAGATGGAGAACAGGTTCTTTTCACGACCAAGTACGCGAGCTGGTAAACCGACCTCTTCAAGGCGGCCTTCAATTTCGCTATGGATACGTTGGATCATTTCCTTACGGTTACCACGCGCAGCTTTCACTACGTTTTTAAGTACGCGATAACGGTTAGGATAGAGGGCTTCAAAGCCTAACTCTTCTAGTTCGGTCTTGATGTTATGAATACCAAGACGGTGAGCTAGTGGAGAATAAATCTCTAGGGTTTCACGAGCAATACGACGCTTTTTGTCAGGACGAAGTGCCCCAAGCGTGCGCATGTTGTGAGTACGGTCAGCTAATTTGATCAAGATAACGCGGATGTCTTGCACCATGGCGAGAACCATCTTGCGGAAGTTCTCTGCTTGCGCTTCTTTGCGATCACGAAATTTAAGCTTATCCAGCTTAGATACACCATCAACCAATTCAGCAACGGTATTGCCAAATTTTTCCTCTAGATCTTCTTTAGTGACATCACAGTCTTCGATGACATCATGAAGCAGAGCAGCTTGCAGGGTTTCGATATCCAGACGCATTTCTGCCAGGATTCTTGAAACAGCTACAGGGTGGATAATGTATGGTTCACCGCTTGAGCGGGTTTGCCCTTCATGGGCGTCTCTCGCTACCACATAAGATTGACGCAGAGCCTCAATTTGAGGCTCTGTTAGGTATTCTTGGGCAACGTCTTTGAGGCTATCGAATAGATACAAATTAAAGGCCCGGAAGGTTAATTAGTTCGAATGACGTTCTTAACGAGTGTGAGCGATGCTGCTTACTGCTGCAAGTTCAGCCGCTTCTTGCTCTTGTTGCTCTTGACGTTCACGAGCATCTAGTACGTCTTTAGTGATAAGACCTTCTTCGATTTCGCGAAGAGCGATAACCGTTGGCTTATCGTTTTCTTCAGGCACTAGTGAATCTTTACCGCCAGTTTGCATTTGACGTGCGCGGCGAGCCGCAATAAGAACTAGGTCGAAACGGTTGCCAACTTTTTCAACAGCGTCTTGAACAGTTACGCGTGCCATGAGGACTCCAAATAGTAATTAACTAATAAATTTTTGATGACGAGAAAGTATACAAGTTTAACTAGATACTTTCTAGATCACCGTATACTTATCTCAATAGAAAATCTAGGGGATCTAGATTATTCCGCTAATAAAGCAGTAAGCATGCCGCTGTATTTCGCTGCTTGCTTATCTTCTTTTAAGCGTTCCGCACGAATGATAGCTCTGAAGTCCATTAGGGCTGCATCAAAGTCGTCATTCACGATCACATAATCATATTCTGCATAGTGAGAAATCTCTGATTTTGCTTCGCTCATGCGTTTCGCAATAACTTCGTCGCTGTCTTGACCGCGAACATTCAAACGACGCTCTAGTTCACCATTTGATGGTGGAAGAATGAATACACTCTTCGCTTGAGGCATTTGTTCACGGATCTGACGAGCACCTTGCCAGTCGATATCTAGGAATACATCGATACCGCGGTTTAGGTTTTCTTCAATCCAAACGCGTGAAGTACCGTAGTAGTTGCCGAACACTTCAGCGTACTCTAGGAATTCACCTTTAGTAATAAGGTCTTCAAAATGATGCTTCTCTACGAAGTGGTAGTGAACACCATTTTCTTCACCAGGGCGCATACCGCGAGTGGTGTGTGAAACAGATACCTTCATTGCGTAGGTTGGATTGGTTTCTAGCATTGCTGAGATCAAGCTCGACTTACCTGCGCCACTAGGTGCAGATACGATGTAAAGAGTACCTTTGCCCATCTGTATATTTCCACTGTTGGTTGGATTGAGTGAAGGCAATAAACCTACACTTTAAAAGATAGCACTGACTCTAATTTTTGTTCCGATGGCGCATCTACTAATTGTGCCGTTGGTTACGTCTATAAAGAGATAACGAGTAAAACTAATAGAAGCAACTGGTGAAAATTAGGTCAGAAAAATGGAGGCGAAGAGTAGCATATTTAGATGATTGAGAACAACTGGCTTGATCGTTATTTATCAGCAAATGATCTTCTCAAAGATCTTTGTATAAATGTAATGACTCGTCATCGGTACTTTTTTATGTGATCTGGACAAAATTTGTTGAAGTTTTAATCTCAATCCTTACAATCCGCGCAAACGATTAAATGCTGTATATATCTAGGGTCTGTTGACCTTTCGCGATGGAGTTTTGTTCGAGAAAAAATCGTTTTAGGCGCGGCAAGGAGTTTGTAGCCTAGTATTCTAAGTAAAGACTCCTTAACAAAGCATAAAACGATTTTAGCCGAACCCTTCGGGCAGCGTTTGTTGGTGATTTCTACTGCGTTATCGACTTCTTATGTAGGCTAGCTACACTTCAAAGTCTCTGCCTTGTAGAAATCCCCAACAACTCGCTGCAAAAATCATCTCGAAGGGCCAACAGACCCTACTAGACTAGATGTTTCTACTACCGAGCCTACCTTGGTGACTACAGTTTTTAGTGTAGAGACCTCTCTATTCACACAGCATTTGAATCACCAAATTCTTAATTTATTGCAAAGGTTTTGTTGTGAGTACCGATTCCACCCTGAAAGCCCAGAACACCTCTGGCTCGCTTGATTCGATGTTTAAAATCACTGAAAGAAAAACCACGATTGGCACTGAGCTGTATGCGGGTTTCATTACTTTCTTGGCGATGAGTTACATTCTGGCGGTTAACCCAGCAATTTTGGGTGATATTCCAGGCATGGACAAAGGTGCCGTGTTTACTGCAACGGCTCTGTCTGCGGCAATCGCAACCCTAATTATGGGCATTTGGGGCAACTACCCTGTAATGCTAGCGCCGGGCATGAGTATGAACGGCTTTTTCAAAGGTCTGCTGTTAAGTGGATCTGTTGCCGTGCTTTGGAATGAAGCGCTGTTCGGTATCTTCCTATCTGGTATTTTGTACCTTGCGTTCTCATTGACCAATATTCGTAAATCGATGATTGAATCGATTCCTGAAGATTTGAAGTTGGCGATTACCGTGTCTCTCGGACTGTTCATTGCTTTCTTAGGTCTTAAGAATGCGGGCATCATCGTTTCTAACCCATTCGTATTGGTAGGCTTAGGCGACATTTCTGATCCAAAAGTGATCATCGCTTACGTGAGCATCTTCATCGCACTGGGTTGTATGGTTCGTGACATCAAGCTAGCAACGTTCATCTCATTCGTTTCTGCTATCGTGTTGACGATTCTTGCTGACGTCTTCATGGGCACTTCAAACGCACCAATCCCAGAGCAGTTCATTGCTATGCCACCAAGCATGGCTGGCAGCTTCGGCGCTATCTTCGATTTCTCTGCTTTCACGCCAGAGAAAATGTTCGACTTACTGTTCATCGTACTTATCTTCTTGATTGTCGATTTCTTTGATGGCTTGAGCACCATTGTCGGCGTTGGCCGTGATGCGGGTATCATCGATAAAGACGGCAAGGTGCCAAACGCGAAATCGGCTCTAGTAGCAGATGCGGGCGGTACTGTGATTGGTTCAATTCTTGGTACCACATCGATCACTGCTTTCTCTGAGTCTGGCATCGCTTCTTCTCAAGGTGCAAAAACGGGTTTGGCAGCAGTCATGGTGGCTGGTCTGTTCCTAATCTCGCTATTCCTATACCCAATCTTCTCTATCTTCTCGGCTGCAATGGTTGCACCGGCGATGGTAGTAGTCGGCATCTACATGGTAGGTCGTCTTGGTCAGATCAACTGGGAAAAGAAAGAGTCACGCATTGCAGCCTTCTTTACCATCATGTTCACAGTGCTAAGCTTCTCTCCAGCGAACGGTATGGCGATGGGCTTCATCAGCTACGCATTCACAATGGTTGTGGCAGGTAAGCGCAAAGAAGTACACCCGCTTATCTACGGACTGTGTGTGGTGTTCTTAACTTACCTGATTCTGCTTTAAGGCTAATTAGTCACTAAGAAGTCGCTAAGTAAAAGACAAACAGATGGCTCTGCAGTGAATGCGGGGCCATTTTTGTATTTGTTGCTTTTTACCGTTGCTTCTTAATGTTGGTTACCGATGAGTTGATGGCGTTAGCCTAAAGTCGGTGCTTTGACAGTACGCGACTTATATTGATGCATGCTATTGTAGAGACTGGATTAATTATTTTTTGAAGAGTGACTATGCCTTCTCACTTACCTAAATCTTTTAGTAAGCCGTTTTTAAAAGTATTCCACATTATGGAAGCGGTATTGCTGGTGGCGATCACGCTCGCGACCTTGTTTGCGATGGTCGAAGAGTTCATGCATGTCTTCGCTGAACGCCGAGTGCAATTGACCGACATTCTGCTGATGTTTATCTATTTAGAAGTGTTGGCGATGGTTCAGCAGTTTGTGATGAACGGTAAGATCCCAGTGCGATACCCAATCTATATCGCGATGATGGCGATTGCTCGTTACATCACTTTGGGCATGAAAGAACTCGATGCGGTATTGATCGTTTGGTTATCTTTAGCGGCATTTATCTTAGCAGCAGCAACTCTGTTGATTCGTGTTGGACATCATTATTGGCCGTATGTAGACCTTAGAACCAAGCAGCCAGATGAGTAACACTTTGAAGGTTAAAGTTTTATAAATGAAGCCCAACGATATCGTTGGGCTTTTAATTTAAGCCAGTTGAACAAAAAAACATCAAATTGTCCAAATAACGCTTTACAAGCAGGCTCAGATCACCAAGAATGGCGTCGCTCTGTTCTCAGGGTTATTAAATGAAACATCCAGTTGTAAAGTAGAACCCTTAGTATTGCTTCATTGTTATTCTCAGTGTTTCCCTTAGCTTCATAGATACATTAAATAATTCAAGCTTTCAGCGCATCGCACTTTTGGCGATTAATTTTTTATTTTTATATAAGGGACACATCATGTCTAACAAAGTAAACGGCGTAGTAAAATGGTTTAACGAAGAGAAAGGCTTCGGTTTCCTAACTCAAGACAACGGCGGCGCTGACGTATTCGTACACTTCCGTGCAATCGCTTCTGAAGGTTTCAAGACTCTTAAAGAAGGCCAACAAGTGTCTTTCGAAGTAGAGCAAGGCCAAAAAGGTCTTCAAGCTGCAAACGTTGTAGCTCTATAAGATTTTAAGTCGGCGCAGGTTGCAACAGCAACTTGCGTCACTTTCTCTCTCAAATCTGTTTCCCTCTCAGTTTTACCGTAACACTCTTCTCCACTTGCAATACTTCCTCAAAATATTCAAAAATCCTGTTTTACGTCCGTTATCTCGTTCTAACTATCGTTGTATCTGTTCTTTGCTCTAACTCAACCTTCTACGTAACAACCAGTCACTTGCTCATCCTGATTACTATTACTGTATCCATAAAAAAAAGCCCCTAAAATTAGGAGCTCATTTTGATCTAATCAACACTGATTAAGCTGATTATTCTTTATCGTGTACAGCTTACAGACTGTTATTCAATGTTTTGGATCTGAACTCATAAAATAAGTTTAAGTTTATGTTTTTAATTAATTATTTCTGTGTTTTCCTTGATTTTGTCACCATTTTTGTCACCACTTGATGCTTGGTCACCTCTATACTTGAAACCTACAACTGGAGTTAGGAGGTCAGATACGCTATAGGCTAGCGCAATTTTGCGCTATAGCTCTTTTATTCATAGTGGCTGATATAAAGCATAGTGCAGTACAATGTAGACCATCTAAGCACCTTTTGTGCTTGAAAAATAATATAAATTGGTTTGAAGCAGAACTATGCAATTAACTTTCCCCCAACTAGAAAGACATCTATTTAGCGCAGCAGACATACTTCGTGGCACAATTGACGTGTTCGAATTTAAAGAACATATCTTGGGCATGCTGCTTTTAAAACGTTGCTCAGATACTTTTGAAGAACGCCGTGAAGAAGTTATCAAATCGCAGCTTGAGAAGGGTAAAAGTCAACAAGAAGCAGAGATAATTGCCGAAACTAAAATGTGGTACAAAAAGACTTTTTATGTACCTCCGACTTCTCGTTGGGATTATCTAGCTAAAGAGGCACATGAAAATGTTGGTACTTTCTTAAATGAAGCACTTGGTGGGCTAGAGCAAGGTAATAACTCGCTTCAAGATGTATTAGAGTACATCGACTTTAACCGTAGAGTTGGTAAAAGAGCATTGCCAGATAGGCAGCTTCGTGAATTTTTTAATCATTTCAGCCAAGTTAACCTAGCCGATAAGAGCCTAGAAAATTCAGAAGTACTAGGTGAAGCCTTTGAATCATTATTGGGCTATTTTGCCGAAAGTGCAGGAAAAAAAGCTGGAGAGTTTCATACCCCAAGAGCGATAGCACAGTTATTGGTGAATCTCGCAAATCCTCTAAATGGTAGCACTATCTATGATCCTTGTTGTGGCTCTGCTGGGATGCTAATTGAAACCCAGAAGTATATTGGCCGTGATAAAGGTGATAAATGTAATATTGAGCTTTATGGGCAAGAGGTGATAGGTACAACGTGGTCAATGGCAAAAATGAACCTGCTATTTTCAGGGGCGCCAATAAGTAACCTTGCGCATGATAATACGTTAGTAAACCCTGCTCATGTTAACAATAATGGCTCACTAATTCAGTTTGACAGAGTGATATCAAACCCTCCCTTTTCCTGTAATTTTGGTACTAGAGAACAAAATTTAAACCTCGATTTTAAATTTCCCGAAAGGTTTAAATATGGTGCAGTACCACTTGGTTCTAAAAAAGCTGATTTAATGTTTTTGCAACACATGCTCGCTACTTGCAAAGAAGACGGGAAAGTAGTCACGGTTATACCTTTTGGCGCTCTTTTTCGTAATGGCGATGAAAAACAAATCCGAGCAGGTATTATCGAGGATGATCTACTAGAAGCAGTTATCGCTCTGCCGTCAGGGTTGTTTTATGGTACGGGTATACCAGCTGCCATTTTAGTTCTGAACAAAAAAAAATCTGATGATAGAAAGCAGAAAACTTTATTTGTTGATGCTTCACATGACTATATGGAAGTTCGTTACGCGAACCGTTTACGCCCAGAAGATATCCAAAAAATCACCAATGCATATTTTTCTTATGCTACCGATGGAAATTATTCGAAACTAATTTGCACAGAAGAGATGCGTGAAAATGGCTATGACCTAAACGTAAGAGCTTATGTAGATAATTCACCTGTTTTGCGGAGGATAAATGAACTTAATGCTTACCATCAAGCTTTTAGGGAGTACGGCTTTTCCTCTAACCATAAAAACAGTGTTGTAAAGTCCATTGCCTCACCTTTAAGTAGCCCTAGATCAAACTCTATCGTTTTAAATCGAATGGCTAGAGGTTCGCAACAGTGTCTTGAACATGAAGAAATAGGCAATAGAAATAAGTCTAGTTTCTTAGAAATTCAATTTGATGAAAAGATAGTTTCAAGTGCGTATGTAAAATTATTTTTTGAATCAGAATTGGGTAGGCTAACACTGTCCCACTTGCCTCGTGGTACGACGATGCCGATGTTAAATAGACAGAATGTAGAGAACTTAACAATATTTATCCCTGAAGAAAACGAACAAACTCGAATTATTGACTTGGCCCGGAAGTTAGATGTGGCGAGAGAACAACTTGCTATATATAAAACTGATCTACTTACAAAACCTGCACTTTATCAGGATGTTGAATCGAAGACAGATAGCTTCGTTTATGAGCTTTCTGTTCTGGATGAAGCTAATCGTGTAAGGCAACTAATTAAAATAAATGAAACTCAACGGATTGAATTCAAACAGACATTTTTTGCTAATGTTGATGACCTACAACACACTTTTCATAAAAGTGATAAAGAGTACAAGAAAAGGTGCAAAGCGGAGCAATATAAAATAGCTAAGAACATAGCAACGTTCCTAAATACGGATGGTGGTACATTATTAATTGGTGTTTCGGATGACAGCAAAGTATGCGGCATCGGTACAGAAATGATGCATATTGGCGAGGTGAAGCCGGAAGCTTACATAAAAAGGTTATCTCAAGATGTTGCCAATTTGATAGGTGAGAGAAACAACAAATGGTTGGAATACTCATCAGTGGAAGTAGACCACAAAACAATAGTCGTTGTTGACTGTAAAAGTGCTTCTAAGCCAGTGTTACTCCCACAAAAAGATAAAAAAGAGCCTACTGAATTTATCATTAGACGAGGTACAGCTTCAGTCACCCTCTTAGGCTATGAGCTGTTAGAATACATCGATTCACACTTTAAGAAGTAAAACTATGCCATTAACTCTATCTCAGTTAGAAAGACATCTATTCAATGCCGCCGATATACTGCGTGGTAAAATGGATGCATCAGAATTTAAAGAATACATTTTTGGTATGCTATTTTTAAAGCGTTGCTCAGATATCTTTGAAGAGCGCCGTGAAGAAGTTATCAAACAGCAACTTGAAAAAGGCAAAAGCCAAGAAGAAGCTGAAAAAATAGCTGAAACAAAAATGTGGTACAAGAAGACCTTTTACGTGCCACCCGCTTCACGCTGGGATTACCTAGCAAAAAATGCGCATAAGAATGTTGGCAACTTCTTAAATGAAGCGCTTGGCGGATTAGAGCAAGGTAACAGCTCACTACAAGATGTTTTAGAGTACATCGACTTTAACCGAAAAATTGGTAAGAGTGCGATGCCAGATCGCAAGCTGCGAGAGCTCATTACTCACTTCAACAAGCACAGACTTCGCAATCAAGATTTCGAATTCCCTGATCTACTTGGCGCAGCCTATGAATATCTAATCGGTGATTTTGCTGACTCTGCGGGTAAAAAAGGTGGCGAATTTTACACACCTCGTTCAGTAGTTCGCTTAATGGTTCGGTTAATGAAGCCAGAGCAGAAACATAAAGTGTATGACCCTTGTTGTGGTTCTGGCGGTATGCTCATTGCCTCAAAAGAATATATTGATGAGCAAGGCGGTGATGGTTACCTCCTAGATTGTTATGGCCAAGAAGCGGCAGGGACAGTGTGGTCAATTGCCAAAATGAATATGTTGCTACATGGCTTAACTACCAATAGTTTGGAAAATGACGATACCTTAGAGCACCCACTCCATAAGCAAGATGGTAAATTGACTCAATTTGATCGCATTCTTGCTAACCCACCATTTTCTATAAGTTTTGGTACTAAAGATACTGATGACGATGGCCAGTTTATTTATCAGCCCGATCACCCAGAGCGCTTTAGATATGGCCAAGTGCCACTTGGCGCTAAAAAAGCCGATTTAATGTTTGTACAGCATATGCTGGCGGTATGTGCCGAAGGTGGCCGAGTGGCAACTGTATTACCTCATGGTGTGTTATTCCGTGGCGGAGAAGAGAGAGATATTCGAGCCGGCATTATTGAAGATGATTTACTTGAAGCCGTAATAGGCCTGCCAGCTAATTTATTTTACGGTACAGGTATTCCGGCTTGTATTATGATCTTTAGACAGCAAGTATCAGAAGGTGCCCATCAAGTCAGTGGTAAACCAGAGCATATGCAAGGTAAGGTATTATTTATTAATGCTGATAGAGAATACTTTGAAGGCCGTGCGCAAAACTATTTAATGCCTGAACATATTGAGCGCATTGCATCGGTATTTGAAGCTTATGAAACTAACGAATTAAAACAGGATATTCCGGCCCTTGCTGCCATTGTTAGCAATGAAAAACTAGGTAAAGAAGGCTATAACCTAAACATTCGCCGCTATGCCGATAACTCCCCAGCGCCAGAGCCACATGATGTAAAAGCACATCTATTAGGTGGTATTCCTGATAGTGAAATAAACAGTAAAAAAGCCCTATTTGACGCCCAAGGCTTAAAAGCTATCGATATTTTTGCATCAAAAGCTGGTCAGAACGGTTATCAAGAATTTACTACTATTGATACTAAACAAGCAATCAAAACCACAGTGAATGAAAACGCTAATGTCATTGCCCAAGAGCAAGCCATGCGAGATGCTTTTGATACCTGGTGGAATAATCACAAACTCAGTATTGCGGCTCTTGCCAAAAACAAAGAATACGCTGCGCTGCGCAAGGAGCTGATCAATAGTTTTACAGAAAGCTTAAAACCTATCGGCATGTTAAGTGATGCACAAGTGAGCGGCATGATAGCGACATTCTGGTATCAACAACGTTATGACTTTTTAACCTTAATCGCCCGTGACTCCAAAGGCGTAGTAGATGCTTGGCGCACCAGTATCATTACTGCCATGGAAGATGGAAGAAGTAAATCGGATCCACTAGAGCACAAACTTGTACGATTTTTATTAGATGGCTTTTTGTCTGATCTGCAAAACTTACAGCAGGAAAAAACAGAGTTAGATGGCTCAATTAAAGCATTGACTGCTAGATTACCTAAAGATGGTGCTGATGAAGATAGTGATGAAGGTGAAAGTACTGAAATTCTATCGGCAGAAGAAATCATTCGTATAGAAAAGCAATTAAAAACTCAGAAATCACAACGGACTAAAGTCACCAGAAATCTAAAAGTAAAAACCGAAGCGTTTGAAAGTGAGTTAAACACTAAAGTCGATGCTCTAGGAACAGATGCTGCTGCTCAGTTAATCCTTAATATTCTTTATCAAGATATGCTAAAGATTGTTGAGCGCTACCTTGCCACCGAACGCCAGCAATTAATTACTACCATTGAAAACTGGTGGGATAAATATCAGGTGACGTTAACCCAGATTGAATCCTCTCGAAATAACGCTGCTAAATCGCTCAATGGTTATTTAGTGGGGTTAGGTTATGTCTAATTATCAAACATTATTAAACAGCTTACCATCTGATTGGAAAACAAAAAAAATCACTGAGCTAGGAGTGGTTATTAGCGGTGGCACACCATCAAGAGCTGTATCATCGTTCTGGCAAGGTACCACCCCTTGGTTAACGCCTGGTGAAGTATCTAAATGTAAAGACAAGCATATATCATCAACCTTTGAGTATATTACTGATTCAGGTTTGAATAATAGCGGTGCACATTTGCTACCTGAAGGTTCGCTGTTGGTAACATCAAGAGCGACACTTGGAGCAAGGGTTATAAACCAAGTACCTATGACAACCAATCAAGGTTTTAAATCAATTGTATTTGAAGACCCTAAGGATGCGGATTACTACTTTCATTTTTTAAGTTTACTAAAAGCAGAGTTAGAAAGGCGTGCATCTGGCACAACATTCCTAGAAATTTCTGGTACTGAGTTCTCCGATATAGATCTTCCTGTTCCACCGAAAAATGAACGTAATAAAATAAATGAAATTCTAGATACTTTAGATACTCAAATCCGTGAAACCGAAGCAATCATTGCTAAATTGCAACAATTAAAACAAGGCTTGTTGCATGACTTGCTCACCCGTGGTGTCGCTGAAAATGGTGAGCTGCGTCCAAGCTATGAAGAAGATCCTAGGTTATACAAGCTGTCAGAGTTAGGTCATATTCCTAAGGGCTGGGATGTTAAAAGGATTGATGAGATTAGCACTGTTCGATCAGGAAGTACTCCGCTCAGAGCTAGAGCAGAGCACTACTATTGTGAAGATGGTGGTTTTCCTTGGATCAAAACAATGGATCTAAATGAGAATACTATTGTTAAAACAGATGAAAGGATTACATCGAAGGCATTACAAGAAACATCATGTAGTTTATTCCCTGAGGGATCTGTTTTAGTTGCAATGTATGGCGGTTGGGAGCAAATAGGAAGGACAGCTCTAATTCAAGAACCGTCGGCAACAAACCAAGCAATAAGTGTTTTAATTTTTAATAATGTCGATATCCAGCCAGCATTTATCTTGAGGGCTTTGCAACTGAACCGCTTTCGTTGGAAAAGGGTAGCTGCGAGCACCAGAAAAGATCCTAATATCACGAAAAGTGATGTAGAGCTTTTTCAAGTAGCCTTGCCCCAAAGCTCGATTGAACAAGAAAAGATAGTAAATATTTATAGTGAAATGGCGAATAAGCTTGAATCGGAAAAATCTAGTTTATTGAAGTTGAAGTATCAAAAGTCAGGCCTCATGGATGATCTGCTCACAGGTAAAGTCCGCGTTACTGATTTAATTAAACAGCAGCAGACCAATTAATAATAATTTTAAAGGAAAGTACTATGGGGCCGGAATATCTACAATCAGAACTACCCTTGATTCAACAACTGCAATCGCAAGGTTGGCAGTATATTGAAGGCAGCTTGGATGATACAAATATCACTGGCCGTGATAGTTTTGCTGAAGTACTGCAAACTAGGGTGTTACGCGAGCAACTTGTAAGAGTTAACTTGCGAACGTTGGCTAATGGTGAGCAAATCGAATGGCTAGATGAGCAACGTATTAATCAGGCAGTAGCGGCTATCAGTCGTATTGCTGCTTCTAAGTTGATGGAAGCTAACCAAAAAGCCTCTGAGTTGTTAACTAACGGTATTATTGTTGATGGTTTGCCTGATTGGGATGGTGGCCGTGCCCGTAGTATTCATTTTATTGACTGGGATACTCCTGAAAATAATACCTTTACCGTAGTTAACCAGTTTAAGGTTCAATGCCCTCCAGGGCATGACACTAGCAAAAAGCATATTATTCCTGACTTGGTGTTACTGGTTAACGGTATTCCGTTAGTTGTCATCGAATGTAAAAATCCAGATAGTGCCGAGCCTATGGCAGCAGCGATTAACCAACTTCGCCGTTATTCTAACCAACGTTTTGTAGGCGGTGAAGCAGAAGATAACGAAGGCGCACCTCAGCTGTTTAGTACTAACCAGTTAATGATTGCGGCCAGTTTTGAGCAATGTTTAGTGGGCACTATTGGCGCAAGGGCTGAGTTTTACAAACCTTGGAAAACTATCGCTACCCAGAGTGACCCCAAACGTTGTGAAAACACACTCGCCAAAGAACTAGACGTTGCGGGATTGTCAGCCCAACAACGCTTAGTAGCTGGTATGTTAATGCCTGAATCATTATTAGATATTATTCGCCACTTTATTTTGTTTGTGCACCAAGGTGGGCAAACCATCAAAATGGTTTGTCGTTATCAGCAATATCGTGGGGTAGTGCGCTCTGTTCAGCGTTTGTTATCGGGTAAAACTCGTAAACAAGATGGTGAATACGATAGGCGTGGCGGTATAGTGTGGCATACCCAAGGTTCGGGTAAGTCATTAACTATGATGTTTTTGATCCGTAAGCTACGTACCGATGTTGCCTTGCGCCGCTTTAAAGTTGTGGTGGTTACTGATAGAAAAGATCTACAAAAGCAACTTTCAAGTACAGCTTCTTTAACTGATGAAATGGTATCGGTTGCCCACAACAATAAGTCGCTTAAGAACCTACTAAAGCAAGATGGTCCAGGGATCGTATTTGCGATGATTCAAAAGTATCGTGAGTCACAAGCCAAAGCAGCTGATCCTTTTGAATTGCTCAATGTTAGTGAAGATATATTGGTAATGGTGGATGAAGCGCATCGAACACAATCTGGTGACTTACACGCTAATTTGCTTTCTGGTATTCCTAACTGTGCTCGTATCGGCTTCACTGGTACACCAATCATCATGGGTGAGAAAAAGCGCACCCATGAAGTATTTGGTGAGTTTATTGATAAATACACCATTAAAGAAGCTGAAGCTGATGGCGCAACTGTACCTATTTTATATGAGGGTCGCACGGTAAATGGTGCGGTAAAAGATGGCTCTAGTTTAGATGAGTTATTTGAAGACTTTTTTAGTGATAAAAGCGAAGAAGAGCTCGAAGCCATTAAAAAGAAGTATGCAACTAAAGGTAATGTATTAGAAGCCACGTTACTAATTGAAGAAAAAGCAGCAGATATGCTGCGCCATTATGTCACCAATATTTTACCGAATGGCTATAAAGCACAAGTGGTTGCTTATAGTCGCTTAGCTGCTGTGCGTTACTATAAAGCCTTTATGGATGCACGTGATAAGTTGCTGTTTGATGCAGAGCGTTTACCAGATGAATTAAAAGGCTGTGATAACGAAACACTTTGTCGTAAGTCACCTAAAATACAAGCGTTGATCCAAGCATGGCGTTATAAAAGTGTATTAGCCAGAATGGAATTTTCCACCATTATCTCATCTGACAATAACGATGGGCCAGAGTGGGCAGTACATACAGATAGAGCCAAACAAGATAAAGCGATTGAGCGCTTCAAAAAGCCTCTACTCAATAAAGAACTAGGATCTGATGCAGAGCAAACGGAAGCAGGTACCGATCCACTTTCGTTCTTAATTGTTAAATCAATGCTGTTAACGGGATTTGATGCACCTATCGAAGGGGTGATGTATTTAGACCGCTCAATTCGTGAAGCTGAACTATTACAAACGATTGCTAGGGTTAACCGAACGGGTTATGGCAAACAGTTTGGTATTGTGGTGGATTATTACGGTGTGGCTAATCACTTAAAAGCTGCGCTCGCGGCTTATAGTGATGAAGATGTTGAAGGTGCTTTACGTAGTTTAAAAGACGAAGTTCCCGCCCTTAGAGAGCGACACATTCGTGCTGTCGATATGTTCCGCAGTAAAGGAATAGAATCTCTTGATGATATTGAGTCTTGCGTACAGTTACTTAGTACTGAGCGATTGCGCCAAGAGTTTTCCGTAAAATTAAAAGCCTTCTTACAAAGCTTAGAGCAAGTATTACCACGCCCTGAAGGATTACCTTTTGCGGGCGATGCTAAAGCGCTGGCGATGATACAGAATCGTGCAAGAATGCGTTATCGCGACAGCATGGTGATAGGTAAAGATGTTGGGGCCAAGGTTCGTACTTTAATTGACGAACATATTATTTCATTAGGGATAGACCCAAAAGTAGCGCCGATAAACTTAACGGATGCTCAGTTTGATAACAGCGTAAATGAAGTTCGTGAACAAGCTGTAAATTATGGCGCTACCTCAGAAGAGCAGAAAAAAGCCATTGCTTCCGAAATGGAGCATGCTATTAAAAGCCATGTAAGCCAGCATATTGATGAAGATCCAGTTTATTATGAAAAGCTAAGTGAACGTCTAAAACAAATTTTAGATAGCTTAGTTGGTCAATGGGATGATCTGATCAAAGCGCTACAAACCATTATTGATGAAGTACGTTCTGGTTCTACTAAGCATGAAGAGGGTCTACCAGATATCCCTGAGCATTACCTGCCATTTTATCGCATGTTAAAAGTGGCGGTTAGTGGTGATGAACAGCCTGATTTAGTCCTAGAAGCTCAACTGATAGAACTTACTGAGAAATTGGTTGCCCATATTCAAGATAAGATCACTACTACTAGTTTCTGGGAACCTCATCGTTTAGGTTTACAGGAAGAGTTAGAGCAATATTTATTTGAAAGTCTGTATGAATCTGAGCTACTTGACTATGATCATATAGAACCGTTGGTTGATAAGCTTAGAGAGCTTGCCAAAGCCAATAGCTATAAATTAGAGGCAGTATGACCTTAACCATTGAAGACTTAGTTATTCCTATTAAACACAGTGCTGACCGTAAAACGATGCAATTAACTGTGGATAGAGATAGCAGCTTACTACTTACTGCCCCACCTTTTGTAGAGTCTGATGTGCTTGAAGGTTTTGTGCGTTCTAAGCTTAGTTGGGTTTATCAAAAGCTGGCAGAAAAATCACTTATGCATAAAACAGTACGTCAAAAAAAGTTTGTGCAAGGAGAAGGCTTTTTATATTTAGGCCGCAGTTACCGCTTGAGCCTTGTTGATGAGCAAGAACTTCCACTGAAGTTTTATCATGGCCGATTTCATTTATCAAAAGGCCATATTGAGGATGCCCGAAAGCTATTTATCGATTGGTACGTGGCAAAAGGCTTGAAATGGTTAGAAGCAAAAGCTAACGACTTTAAAAACCGCTTAAGTGTTGAGTTCTCATCAGTAAAAGTGCGTGATTTGGGGTACCGCTGGGGCTCATGTGGCAAAGGGCAGGTGCTTTACTTTCACTGGAAGACAATTTTATTGCCAGCAAAAATCGCTGAGTATGTTGTTGTTCATGAGCTTTCACATTTGATAGAACCAAGCCATAGTGTCGACTTTTGGCTATGCGTAGAACGAGCTATGCCCGATTATAAAGAGCGAAAAAAATGGCTTGCAGAACATGGTATGGATGTTGAGGGCTTGTAGAAGCCTGGATTCAGGTAAAAGTAGTTTGGGACAGTGAGCCTGCTATAATTTCTCATACTATTGGCTCAAATGAATCGCACTCAACGTCACTCTTATAGGGCTCTAGTTGTATATTTTTTGTTGGTTTGTTAACGGTATCTAAATACTCAAGCGCCATAGACTTCCTCCTCTCCGACGACATTACCTGGGCAACTGTTTGAACCCGTATTTCATCAGAAATCTCAACTCCCTCAGCCTGCTGAGTAACTAAGTCGATCTCTCGTGAGTTAAAAAACCAGTGACAGTTGTCCTTGTGTCGACTCCCTGCGACATAGCTGTTTGCTCGATCCATACCTGATGTCCAATAGACGAACACATCACCATCGATCGTTGTTCCTTGGCTAGCGTAAACCGTTAAGGCGTAGCCCAAAACCATTGGAAGGCGGCCTTCTTCGTTTTGGTAGTTGTTGCGGCTTACTGAAACCGTGTGCCCGCTATCTAAAAGAACAGTAAAAACGATATCATCGTTTGATTTGTATATGTTAGTTATCTGGCCCATTGAGCCATTTGAGACTGATAGTCTGTAGTCGTTTTTGCACATCTTAATGCGATCACCAACTGCAAACCTTTGATTGCATCGATGCTCAGAAACGATGCAATCAACTTCAACCTCTTCATTCCCAACTTTTCCTTGAGATTGGAGAATGGTCCGCATTTGAGTTGATAGCTGATCAACGTCCTTCCAACGCTGCGCAAGCAACAGAGAGCTCTTATTTGGGTTATCACGATGGTAGCTTTCCCAAGCGTTGACCATTTGTTTCTGAGTATCTTTCGAGGACTCAGAAAAATTGAGTAATCCTTTCGCTTGGAATGCACTCAATGCCTTTGATGCCAGGCCGTCCCTCAAATGCATAACAGCTGTACGAGCCCAGCTCTCGCGCTGGCGTTTGATTTCTTCTATTCTGCTACAGTTCAATTTCTGAGATAAAAACCGTAAGCATCCGCCTAGTTCAATTGCGTCTAGCTGCTTATCCTCTCCAACTAAGATAACCTTCACATTGTGCTCTTGGGCTAGATGCAATAATGCATTCAATTGCTTTGTGCCTAGCTGGCCAGCTTCATCAACCACAAGCACATCAGCCAGAGAGAAATGATTTCGTCCACGTTCAGCGTCAGATAACAGCTTTGCTACGGTGTAAGAGGTTATTCTCGATTCTTCAGCAAGATTATCTGCCGCTTTTTTGGCAATTGCTGCACCGATTACTGATAAGCCTTGCTGTGAGTAAGCTGAGTGTAGTGCAGCCATAGCTGATGATTTTCCTGCGCCTGCTGAGCCTTGAAGAATGCTAAAATCCCCCTCGCAGCAGACATAGAAAAGCCCTTCGCTTTGCTCTTTTGTTAGAGTGTAGCTACATTGCTTCTCGTGTAATGAAATTGCATCATTAACGATATTTTTTTGCAATGCATGGCTATATTTTCCAGTAAGTGACTGAGTTATTTCAAGAATTTCATTTTCTAGCCTGAGCATTTGTTTAGTTGAGAAGAGTTGGTTGTGTTTGCTATCAGTTCCAAGTGAAACTAGTTCCTCATCTGTAAGTATCGACTTAGCCAACTGATTAACGATTGCTGCTGGTTCGCCATTCCACTGAGCAGTCTCAGCGATGGCCCGGTAAATATCTTGTTTTCTAAATACAGCATTTTTATTAGTCAGAGAGCTGATGATCTCAGGAATCTCAAATGCTGTTTTAGCTTCCGAAGGTTTGTATCTGGCGTTCAAATGTTTCTTAAGAAGTTCGTTGTTTAGCCCGTAGCTGTCTAGCTCACTTCTCCATTTTTGTAGTAGTCCATCTCGTTCGATCTTCTGTTTCGCAGCTCGTGTTGTTATTTTTATGCTATTCCCGATACGGCTAGCACTTGTCGTGGCTGAGCACTTTTTCAAACGTTCATTTATAGTTTGAGAGCGTTTTGAAAAGTTGTGACAAGCTTGTTCTGGAATTATTGTCAGTCGAAAGCTTTCTCCGTCAGGCTCTATTTCGAAACCGAGCTTTTTCATTTGATGTGATAATTCTGCACGATAGATAGCACCTGCGGCTTTTTGCCATAAATAAAGGTCTCGGCTAATAATTGTTCCAAAAGATCCATCTAGCCTAGGGCTAAGATTTTGAACTAGCCCGTGAGTATGCAAGGAAACATCCAGAGCCCTTGATGTAGAGTGTTCGAGGGCTCTTACAATTAAGGCATGAGTGCGTTCTCGGGATTTTCCATTGATACCTCTACGAGTGTACGCAGCATTTTTTTCAAGCAAAATGATCGCTTGTCGAACCGATTTTAGCTGAGCGTTACTGATCTCTTTTCGTAGATGCTCATTGGCCATCGCCCAAGCCAGACTAACAGATTTTGGAGCTGAAAAAGTAAGATCCCACCCCGGCCTATGGTCATCTCCAGCTTGCTTACAAAGAGGTATCTTTCCGTTTGGAGAGTAGCCACGTGCTAAGTGGTGATACTCCTCACCAACAGGTTTATTATTGATATTTAGATATTCCGCTCCACAACCTATCCAAACGTCCTCTGGAGATGCATCGTTGAGATAGTAGTCATCGTTATCGTAGTAGGTAATATTGTTAATTGGATGGATAGTCAGCATCAGCGAGCTCCCAGTCGGCCATTTTTTCGTTTTTGTGGAGCGTTGAGTACCCAAGAGCTAGGAGTGTGGCTAGGTGCTTGTTTGTCTAGCTTAGGGTATGGCCATTGGAGTCTAAATACGCTATTCCAACCGGAACTAGTTATGTAGCCAGTTACCCCATTCTCATTTGATTGAGGGAGGTGAACGAGATCAGAGGCTGTAACTAGTTGAGAAACTTCTTTTTGCCAATTTATTGCAGACGGACCAACTTTTGTACTCCCTGAGCATGGTCTTTCGTAAATAGCTTCACCAAAACATTTTGCAGCGTACTCTGCCTCACCACCTGGAGCACCGCACCTAAGAGCTATTACTGTTGCAAATAGATTCAGGAGGGTATTTGTGTCGTGTTCTCCATATTTATCATGTAGTTGAGATATAGATTGAGTACCACCAACGAAACGACACCCCTTTGAGCGACCAAGACTCAACCATTCCTTTAAGCTATCGTTTTTAGGTAGATTTCCCAATTCATCAATAATCAACCAAGTTTGCAAAGTACTATTATTGTCTGGCTTTGCGAGCATTAAGCTGGTGATGAATCCTAGAATCGAATTACAAAGTGGAGCACCGACTTCCTTAAACTCTGGATGAGATTGTATGATGATTTTTTTGATATCAGGTCTATTACCATTGACCCAATCTCTAAGCGAAAACGACTTTTTAGAAGACTTTTGCCAATACTTGGCTAGGGAATATAGCCACGATACATCTGTTAGGAGTGTCGACATAAAGCCATGCGTAGTTTTGGAATTCTTTTCTATATAGCGGGCAGCTTTGATGTAGTGCTGCTCGAACAAAATTCGAAGAGTGAAGTCATCTATAGATAATGTTTTAGCAATGTCGTCCCAACTCCATTCATCATCACTTTCGGCATTACAGATTGCCAATACTCCAGCTAAAATCGCTCTTGCACCATTCGACCACATAGGATCTTTGGTATTACCGGGAATTAGCCTCTGTGCAATGAGCTCAAAATCTTCATCACGTTTAAGATCTTTTGCTATATCCCAGTGTGCAGAACGCTTATCCCAGGGGGCGATTAGGAGTGTATCTTTGGGGTCATAAAATAGCTCAGTGTACTCGCGCTTTTCGTCGTAAATAATGATTTTCTGATTAGCGTTGATGATCTGTTGAAGTAGCTGCTTAAGAATGACGGACTTCCCTGAACCATGTTGGCCAAATGCGAATATGTTTCCTTCAAGTTCTTTCGGTGTAAGTAAAAGGTCTGGGTGAATAGCCACTGAACTCTTTTGGTTGTTCTTCCGGTGGTGATCGCGTAACCCCTTTTTGACTGATTTATCTTTGTATAGTGTTGGCCCGTTTACTTTTACGAGTTTATTCTTTCCACCGGGTACAAATACAATACGGCATGAAATCAGTGCAGAAGCAGCAAAACTGAGTAGAAAGGCAATTGAAACAGTAATTTTCATTTCTGAGTAAATGCCTAAGCTTTTGAGTTGAAAAACATACTGCGCAAGTAAAGCTGAAGAGTCTTGGGATAGAAGGTGCCAGGTAGCTTTGGCTACCCACTCAAGGTGTCGGTTAATCCCTCCCCATTTTTGCTCTGGCCATATTAATAAAGTTTGAAGAACGATAAGACTGATAAGGGACAGAGCGAATACCAAGGCTAACAAGCCCCACTTCTGTTTTGGCATTGATGGGGGAGTATGGCTCATTATTTAACTCGCTCCATTTTAAGGTAGTTGTTAACATCTTTGGCAGCTTTCTTTCGCTCGTCTGTTGTGAGGCCTATCGTAGCAACGCAGATCTCAAACGTACTTGCGATGATGCGGCTTTCAAATTTGGCCAAAAGAGCAAGAATGTTCTGATGCTCTTGGTGGCCTCTCCAGGTTTTCCTGATGATATCTGCCGTGGTTGTATTGTGATTCTCTGCTTCGGCTGTAATGTCGTTGTAATCGTTCATTGAGAAACGAACAGTTACTGGTTTTTGGGTTTGTTTCATTATTCTTCCTCTGAAATCATGGTAATCATGTTGTGATAATTAGCCTTGGCATCTTTTGTTGTGGTTTTGAAATCATTTCTGAAATCTGCCCAAGGCTTTGCATTTTCTGGCTTAAAGTACTTTTGGCTTTGAATTTGGTTTCATTACCAATGAATAGGGTCTAAAACTCATCATCTATTTCAGGATCGTGAATCGAAATCCCATTAGGACGTTTTTTATAACCTTCTCGTCGTGCTTTTATAACTTCAATTTCCCCTTTTATGTTTTTCCACATAGGAGGAAGGAAAAGCATTTTTACGATGGGTGTGAAACTTAATTTTTTTTGTTGGTAATGATTTTTTCGCATCATGTGTTCCTCATTGTTTATCTAACCAGTCGTTAATGTCTTTTGTTCGCCATCCTAAAATTTTATTTCCGGTATATATTCCTGATGGAAATCTAGCATTGGGATTTTGTCTCAATCGATCTAGTGTTGATGGGCTTATGTTGAGCGCCTGACAGACTTGTTTTCTGCGCAAAAGTAGTGGGGTGAGTTGCTGCTGATTCATTTTGTATCCTCAGGTTATTGAATACGTTCTATGATATGGTTTGAAGGCATCTGAGTATTGGCACTAGCTGAATTAATGAGCTGGGTTGAAATTTACAGGGTATTGTGGTAAGTGATTATGATAAATAAGATAAGAACAATTTTCTGGACACATAAAGTTTTGGAGTTAGATGGCCTTGAAGGCATCTTGAAAAATGGTAAGAGCTTTGAAGAAAAGCTTAAAAAATCTCTCGATGGTAGATATAGAGAAGCAGATCCATCTTTTGAAAATCCGGATATGTTTGATGCAGTAATGAAGTCTTTTTTTGATAAAGCTTCGTGGAAAAAGTATCTATCGGGAGATTCGATACCTAAATATAGTGAAGACGGAAAACTCTTTACCAACCCTGAGGCTGATCAGAAACACCCATATATTGTAAACATTGTTGAAGAACTGTTTCCTGAAATTAAAGGGCTATTTAAAAGTGGTCCTTATGGTTTAATTTCTGTTCTTGAATGCAATAATGCTGAGGATGCACTGGAGCAATATGAACTTAGCTTTGATAAGTTTGTAAAAGCTACTGGGTACACTAAAAAAGCTTTTCATGTTAATAGAATCGGACCAAACATAGAAGATGTTGAGCATATTGATTATGTTATAACGTGGGATGATACTAAGGCGAGGATGACGAAGGAACCTTATCATTACGTCAACATCCTAAATAAGTTTCTACCTGATATTGAAGTTGCACAAATCTGGAATAAAGAGAATGAGTTTTCATTATTTTTACATGTTATTTCAGGGTATGTTGAAGCTCGATTCTTGAAAGACATCCCTCATATTTATTCTAATACTCCTGGGATTGATGCCAGTCGATTAGCATCTATCACAATCAAGGATTATGAAAAGGGAGCTGAGTCAGGAATACTGTATTTTGAAAGACAGTATGGAATAGATAGAAAGGTCTGGTTTGATCCAATCCTATTTTTATCTGAACAAAATGTATTCGAAGTGGCGAGAAAGAACACACTTGCAGTTTCAAAAGAAGTATTCTCCGAGCTTGATTCTTTTGTTTTTTAAATCATTTACGGGCTCTCATTTGGTGCTAGAAGCATATGAGGGATGAGTTTCAGACTAAGTTTCTCATAAGCATCTCTTCGTTGTTCTAAGTAATCATGTACATCATAAGTTCCTTCTATCTTGGGGAGCTTATGATTCAAACACCTTTCTGCTATGTGCGGAAGAATGTGGCAACTGGCTAGCAAGGTTCTGAAGGTACGACGAAGGTCATGTACTGTGAAGTGTTCTACATCAACACTGTCTTGTGATAGTAGTTTGTTGAGAGCTGCGTTTAATGTATCTGGTGAGATATGGCCAAACCTTTTCGATGAGCGTCGTTTGGGGAATACATACTCACTATCGGCTGCTCTAACTTTTAACTCCGAAAAAATATCCCAAATTGCTAGAGGGATAGGAATTGATATTGGAATTGAATTTTTTGTTCTATCTTCAGGGATGTGCCATAGCTTCTCTTCAAAGTCGAATTCATCCCACTTCGCCGCTATTAGCTCTCCCTTTCTAACTCCAAGAAGTAAGAGCAAGCAACATGCTAAGTAATTTTCACGAACAAAAATATCATTGTGTGACTTTATCGCTTGGAAAAGCGATGTAATTTCATTAATTGATAATACCCGCTTCCGAGATTTTTCTTCACCGCCAGCATCGTTTATATCAAACGCAGATGCAGGGTTATACTGTACTAAACCCATCTTAATAGCATGATTGAAGAGCTGATTTAGATAGCTTAAAGCGTCATTTGAAATGGAAGGGCGCCCATCGTCGTTAATAGACCTAATGATTTGAGCAATATCGCGAGGTTCCACCTTACATACTGCCATATTACCGATGTATGGCGCTATGTCTTTACGGTAAACCCTTTCTGGAATCTGTGGATTCTTGATTCTCTTTTTTTTGATTGATAACCAATCTTCCGCAAGTTGATCTACGCTATCAAACTCTAGTCTATCTGGGCGTCTTTTTTCTACTTGTGGGTCGTTCCCTTGCTCAACTTCAAACTTTAAATCAATGATTTGTTTTTGTGCTTCGGTCATTTTTATCCCAAAAGGAGGGACGCCATACTTTGCAATCGTATGCTCTTTTCTTTTCCCTTGAAAGGTGTAACGAAAAGTCCAAAAAGCTGACATTGGGCTTACCACCCGAAAGTAGAGCCCTGTAGATATACGGTGTCGAGCAGGTTTGCCTTTCTTCATTAAGGCTATGAGCTGATTATCTTGCATGGCGGAGACTCAAAGTGGTGACAATGAGTTTACACTATCATGCAAACTCGATTTTTGTCACCAATTTGTCACCATTAATTTGATGTTAACAGATGCTCTATGAGTACGTCTGATTATTTCGTTTTTACTAACTGTTTGTTTTTAATGACATCTGGTTCTTCGTGAGTGAGTTTGATTTTCTACTCAATGTTCTGGATCTGCTCACGCATCTGTTCGATAAGAACCTTAAGCTCTACGCCTGATGCTGTGATATCTGTGCTGATAGACTTAGACGCTAGCGTGTTTGACTCACGGTTGAACTCTTGCATCATGAAGTCTAGCTTACGGCCACAAGCGCCACCTTTCTTCAGTACTGCATTTGCTTCTTTCACGTGAGAATCTAGACGGTCTAGCTCTTCTGCTACGTCTGACTTCTGCGCAAGTAGGATAAGCTCTTGCTCAACACGAGAACCTTCCAGTTCGATTTTCGCATCTTCAAATTTGGTAAGAAGACGCTCACGTTGCCACTCTAGGATCTCAGGCATGCGTGCACGAACTTTCACTACTTCTTCAGTGATTGCATCTAAGCGCTGTACGATTAGCGCCTTCATGTTCTCACCTTCACGAGCACGAGCATCAATGAACTCTGCGATAGCATCGTTGAATGCTTCAAGTAGGTCTTTGTTGATGGCATCCATGTCTTGCTCTGGCGTTTCCATCACACCAGGCCAGTTCATGACTTGGAATGGGTTCAAACGGCTCTCTTCGCCAGTCATCGTCATTACTTGGTTCGCCGCATTGATTACTTGCTGAGCCAAACCTTCGTTAATGCTTAGTTCGCCCTTTGCAGCAGGGTTTGCTTCAAAGCGTAGGTTACATTCAACCTTACCGCGCGCTAGACGCTTACGGAAACGCTCACGCAAGATTGGCTCTAAACCACGGAACTGTTCAGGCATACGGAAGTAAGTTTCTAGGTAGCGTTGGTTTACACTACGGATTTCCCATACTGCGCTGCCCCAATCGCCTTTTACTTCTTTGCGTGCGTACGCGGTCATACTATAAATCATCGAATTTTCCTGTCTTTTATCATTCTGAAAATAACGCGCACGCATAGTATCACGATATGGTGTGCTCTCGAAGCCTGTCGCTTTTCACTGTAAATAGCCTTTCGTGATAAATAGCTTTGAACGGTAAATAGATTTGCACGATAAACTGCTATATAATCTTGCCCCAATCAAAACTGTCTCACCCCTTTCTTAGGTGATGCACTCTTTCGATAGTAAATCACTTCAGACTGTTAATAAGGTAGATACCAATGCGTCCAAATGACCGCGCTGTAGATCAAATTCGTCCAATTAAAATTACTCGTAACTACACAGCTTATGCTGAAGGTTCTGTATTAGTTGAGTTCGGCAACACTAAAGTTCTATGTAATGCGACGGTAGAAGAAAACGTACCGCGTTGGTTGAAAGGTCAAGGTAAGGGTTGGGTTACAGCTGAATACGGCATGCTGCCACGTGCAACGCACACTCGTAACCGTCGTGAAGCGGCGAGCGGTAAGCAAGGCGGTCGTACGATGGAAATCCAACGTTTGATCGCGCGCAGCCTACGTGCTGTTGTTGACCTGAAAGTAATGGGTGAAATCATGATCACTGTCGATTGTGATGTTATCCAAGCAGACGGCGGTACACGTACTGCTTCTATCTCAGGTGCAAGCGTAGCAATGGCTGATGCTATCAACAGCCTACTAGCAAGCGGTAAACTGAAAAAGAACCCAATGAAAGGCCACGTAGCGGCTGTTTCAGTGGGCATCGTTGGTGCACAAGCACTGTGTGACCTTGAGTACGTTGAAGACTCAGCGGCAGATACCGACATGAACGTTGTAATGACGGAAGACGGTAAGATGATTGAGATTCAAGGCACCGCAGAAGGCGAACCGTTCAGCCATGAAGAGCTGATGCAGCTTTTAACCCTGGCGAATAAGGGCATTGCCGATATCGTCGAAGCGCAGAAAGCTGCGTTGGCCGACTAATCATTTTTAATAGCTCCCATTTGGGGGCTATTTTTTTGTCTGTAAAACTCGAAAGAGTAGTGCAGAGCGTAAGTTAAGTTTTATTGAATAAACGTAGAGGAAAAACATGAAAGCATATCAACGTGAATTTATTGAATTTGCACTAGAGAAAGAAGTACTTAAGTTTGGTGAGTTTACTTTAAAGTCTGGCCGCAAGAGCCCTTACTTCTTCAATGCTGGATTGTTTAATACAGGTCGTGACCTAGCGCGCTTAGGTCGCTTCTACGCAGCAGCATTGGCTGATTCTGGCATTGAGTTTGATGTACTATTTGGCCCTGCATACAAGGGTATCCCAATTGCAACGACGACAGCGGTTGCACTGGCAGATCACCACGATGTAGACACGCCCTACTGCTTCAACCGCAAAGAAGCGAAAAACCACGGTGAAGGTGGCAACCTTGTCGGTAGCGCGCTTGAAGGTCGCATTATGTTAGTGGACGACGTGATCACTGCAGGTACTGCGATTCGTGAGTCGATGGAAATCATCCAAGCAAATGGCGCTGATTTAGCGGGCGTGCTTGTTGCTATCGACCGTCAAGAGAAGGGCAAAGGCGAACTGTCTGCGATTCAAGAAGTTGAGCGTGACTTCGGTTGTGCGATTATCTCAATCGTTAGCCTGACTGACTTGGTGACTTTCCTTGAAGAGAAAGGCACAGACGCAGCACACCTAGAGTCAGTAAAAGCATACCGCGCTCAATACGGCATCTAATACTACTCGTAATTAGACTATAGAATGCACAAGGGGCTGATGATTCATCAGCCCCTTTCCTTTTGGTTCAGTATTCATTATTTATAACGAATGCCGCGCTCCACTTCTGGGTCTTCCATGGTCTTAAAGCGCTTGTGCAGCCACATCCACTGTTCTGGTGCTCTTAAGATAATCTTCTCAAGGTAGCGGTTCATGTAGGCGGCAGCCGCTTTCTCATCTTTCTGTGGATAGTCATCTTCAATTGATTCATCGGCCATGATCTCATATTTGCCATCGGCATTTCTAAAACCAGACCCCGGAACAAGTGCACATCGGCTCGTATAAGCCAGAATACTAGTGCCTGTTGTGGTACACGCATCTTCTACTGCGAAGAAAGGCACAAACACAGACTTGTTACGACCGTAATCATGATCCGGTAGGTAGAAAAGGATCTCACCTTGACGCAGGATTCGAATCATACGCTTCACGTCTTTACGGTGAATCAGGCGGTTGCCGTTTTGAGTACGACCACGGTATTGAATGAATTCATAAGCCGGATTGTTGTGCGGGCGATAAACACCTAAACCAGAAATACCTAATACAGCCATTGCTCGCGCAGTGATCTCTAGGTTTAAGGCATGCACACAGCATAGAAGAACACCTTTACCGTTAGCTTTGTGCGTACGCAGTGTTTGGGTGTCTTTATCTACTAGGATGCGCTTGAAGCGCCACGTAGGCCAAAACCAGGTAATGCCGGTTTCGATGAGTGCCATACCTGTGTTCTTAAAGTTCTCACTGACCATTGCCGCGACTTCATCTGCTGGCTTGTCTGGGAAGGCGAGCTCCAAGTTACGTGTTGCTACCGCGACGCGCTTTTTACCATAGCGAGCACCCAAAGAGCCTAACGATCGGCCTAACAGCAGTAAGAGGCGATAAGGGAGAACGTTAACAATAAGCGCCAATAACCCAAAACCAAACCATACACCCCAATATTTAGGGTGAAGTAGAGCTAGAGTAAAAGGCGGCTTAGTAATCACGTGTTGTGCTGTGCCGTTTGCTGAAGAAGTTTTCGTCGTCATAACCATCACTTAAGATTTGATTGCCACTTAATTTGATTGCTACTTAATCTGAGCGCTTAGCAGTGCCCAATAAGCATCAAAGTTTTCTGTTGGTTGATATTTGAAGTCTGAGCGAACAAATCGATTCAAGCTGCCTTCAACTTGACCGAGCAGTTGAGCGGCTAAGATTTTCTCATCAACCGGGAATGATTTCCCTTCACGAAGCTTTCTTTCACGCAGGATCTGGCGAAGTTGCGTCTCAATGCGTTCGAAAAGTTGGTTGATGCGATCACGCAGGCGTTCATTTTCAAACATTAGAGCATGACCAGATAAAATTCGAGTCAGGCCTGGGTTACGTTCTGAGAAAACTAAGATAAGTTGTAGTACTAGGCGTATGCGCTCTAGCGTGTCTTTCTCTTCATCCAGAATACGGTTGATTCGAGACATCAACGCTTCTTCAATGAACTCGATCAGGCCTTCAAACATGCGGGCTTTGCTTGGGAAGTGGCGGTATAACGCAGCTTCAGAAACACCCACTTGCTTGGCCAACTTTACCGTTGTGATACGAGAAGCACCTTCGGTCGATTCCAACATTTGTGCGAGAGCTTGTAGGATTTCTTCACGACGGTTTGATTTTCGAGTACCAGCCATCTATTTACTTCCTTTCCTAAAGATGAGGATTGAGTGAAGAAGGATTATAAACACCATTCAATTCTGTTTCCTAGTTTTGTAAGCCCTAGGTCAACAGAATCGAGAGGTGTCAGCAGATTATCAGAGCAAATTTGTGCGTTTATACATTAATAAGCTGTTGGATCTGATCGAGGATCTGGAAACCAAGTGTGTCTTTGCTTTCCAGTGGCAGAGATTTATCGCCGCCTTTCCAATAAAGGTGCAGCTCATTGCTACTGCTATTGAAGCCTTGGCCTTCAACTGAGACGTCGTTGGCGCAGATCATATCGAGGTTCTTTCTTTCCAGTTTACCGCGTGCGTACTTCTCAACATCTTGAGTTTCTGCTGCGAAGCCGACAGTAAATGGGCGACCTTCGGTCATTGAAGCGACAGAAGCGACAATATCTGGGTTTTTAACCATTTGAATGGTCATGTCGTCTTTACCGTCGACCTTTTTAAGTTTTTGGTCTGCAATGGTCTCAGGGCGGTAATCGGCAACTGCGGCGCAGCTGATGAAAATATCGTGTTGAGAAGCGTTAGCAGTAACGGCATCAAACATCTGTTGTGCGCTGTCGACATCAATACGATTAACTTTATTTGGCGTTGCTAATGAAACAGGGCCGCTGATTAGAGTCACTGTTGCGCCTTGTTTCGCGGCTGCTTCAGCCAGTGCATAGCCCATCTTGCCCGAGCTGTGGTTGGTAATGTAACGCACCGGGTCAATCGCTTCACGAGTCGGGCCTGCAGTAATAAGCACAGAACGGCCAGCAAGTGGCTTAGGTTGGAAGAAGTCTTCACAGCGATGCACGAGCTGCATAGGCTCTAGCATGCGACCCATTCCCACATCACCACACGCTTGTTCGCCAGCCGCCGGTCCCCAAATCTCACAACCACGACGTTTTAGTGTTGCGATGTTCTCTTGAGTGGCAGGGTGGCTGTACATCTGTTGGTTCATTGCCGGAGATACCGCAACTGGCGCATCGGTTGCTAGAACCAAAGTGGTCAGTAGGTCGTTACCCATGCCAGCTGTCATGCGCGCAATCAGATCAGCGGTTGCTGGCGCTAGTAATACCAAATCAGCCCATTTTGCGAGCTCAATGTGCCCCATGGAAGCCTCAGCAGCAGGATCAAGCAAACTATCAGACACTGGCCTTCCAGAGACGGCTTGCATGGTGAGAGGAGTAATGAACTCCTTGGCTGCATTCGTCATCACGACTTGTACTTGTGCTCCACGTTCAATTAAGCGTCGAGTCAGTTCGGCACATTTATACGCAGCGATACCACCACTAATGCCAAGTAGGATTTTTTTCCCAGCCAGGCCTTGTAGGTCAGCGTTATCCAGTTGATTAACCAATGTTTGCATGATTCTGTTCCTTAATTTCTCTGCGACTTACGATATCAGAACAAAGGATTAGTGCCTAGAAGCAGAATTAGAACAGATTTGACGCTCATCAAGTTGGTGTTATCAAACTTATCAATTACACGGTTTTGCTAGTGACTCGTTTCCTTTTATCTCTACCGAAGGATCTCCGATTATGATCTCATTAAGGTGGTGGGTCGTGTTCATGACTAGTGATTAGTTTTTATATGCCAATAGATAAAATGCCTGCCGAATCGATGCCGAGAGAAAAGTTATTGAGTCGAGGGCCTGATTCTTTGAGTGATGCGGAATTGCTCGCGATATTTCTGCGAACAGGGACACAAGGAATGAACGTCTTGGAACTCGCAGACAAGTTGATCAAAGACTTTGGCTCGCTCCGCCATCTCTTTTCAGCAACGCAGGAAGAGTTTTGTGCTCATAAAGGGATGGGGCAGGCCAAGTATGTTCAATTGCAAGCTGTGTTAGAGATGACGCAGCGTTATCTAGCAGAGACTTTATCTCGTGGAGATGCGCTTACTAGCCCAAGTCATACTAAGCTTTATCTCTCGAGCATGTTGCGCGATCGCCAGCGAGAAGCCTTCTATATATTGTTCCTCGATAACCAAAATAGGGTAATAAAGGGCGAGGTGATGTTTGAAGGAACCATCGATGCCGCATCGGTTTACCCGAGGGAAGTGGTTAAACGGTCACTTCATCACAATGCGGCGGCATTAATTTTGGCTCACAACCATCCTTCGGGTGTTGCAGAACCAAGCCAAGCCGATAGGCGGATTACACGTCGATTAACCGATGCACTGGCGCTGGTGGACATACGAATACTCGACCATTTTGTGGTTGGAGATGGCGAAGTTGTCTCTTTTGCAGAGCGTGGATGGATTTGAATCACATTTTAGGTTGTTAGTTGCGTTAAATCTGCTATTATTCCGGCCACATTTTTAGACCTAAAATCAGCTCTGATTACTCAAGCAAGCTGCGCTGCACAAAAAAAGATCACGAAATCCGTAAAAAGGATCTGTTCGGGTCTTGAGCAATGCGTGTCAAGTTAGTATAATGCGCGACCTTTGATAGCCTTGTATGGATTTTCCATAACGGTTTTTACCTTCTATTTTAATTGATAGAGAGGTTCGGCCACCAAGGTTGATATCGAGCTGAAACGATTGGAGAAGACATTCATGTCCCGAGTATGCCAAGTAACTGGTAAGCGTCCAGTAACGGGTAACAACCGTTCACACGCACGCAATGCTACTAAGCGCCGTTTTCTGCCGAACCTACAAACTCATCGTTTCTGGGTAGAGAGCGAAAAACGTTTTGTTAAACTACGTCTAACTGCTAAAGGCATGCGTATCATTGATAAGAAAGGCATCGATGCTGTTCTTGTTGATATCCGTGCACGTGGCGAAAACGTTTAAGAGGAATTAAGCAATGGCTAAAGGCATTCGTGAGAAAATTCGTCTAGTATCTTCTGCAGGTACTGGTCACTTCTACACAACTGATAAGAACAAGCGTAACATGCCAGGCAAATTTGAGATCAAAAAGTTTGATCCAGTAGTTCGCCAACACGTTATGTACAAAGAAGCTAAAATCAAGTAATTGATGCTTTTTTTGCTCTTCTTCAGTAGAAGAAAGAATTGAAAAACCCAGTTTAATCGCTGGGTTTTTTTATATCTACAATTTGAGGAACTCAATTATTTTTGCTTGATATAGCCTCTGATAGATAGAAATCTGTACAACATAGAAAGTATTGCCACTTTCACGATATACTGAATGTTCAATAGGTTAGATGAGCAGAATCAGATGAGATATCGTGGACGCCGGTGGAACAACATACTCATGTTCAGTGTGATCGCTTTTATTGGCGTGTTAAACCTTCCAACATTGATCAAAGCGTACCTTATCGAGCCTGAACCGCAGGTTGATAGCCCTTATCCTTATCTCCTGAACCCAACAGCAAAGCTTCAAGCGTTACACTTTGCTAAGTGGTCTGTCATTCAACAAGATAATCAATGGGTTTACCAGTTCGAAGATACTGACTTTCCTCAAGCCACCAATGCACAAGAGCTGTCACAACGTTGGAAAGAGCTTGTGGGCACGGAAGTCGACTCACAGACCTACACAGACCTTACGCCTCGGTTAAATACACCACACACCATCGAAGTATGGTATCAAGACCAAGAAGAGCCCCAGCGTATTACCTATTATCAATTGCCTGAGTTCTGGTTGTTAAAAAACTGGAATGATCAGTGGTTGGCGGTGTCTATTGAAGAGAGCTACCTGTTTCCAAGCTTTAACGCTAACCACTCCTCTAAATCGGACGACTAACTATGCCTGAATTACCCGAAGTCGAAGTAAGCCGTATGGGGATCTCGCCTCATTTAGTTGGCGAGACCATTAAAACCCTTACTTTTCGCACGCCTAAGCTGCGTTGGGATATCCCACAAGAGTTAAAAGCATTAGAAGGGCAGGTGATTCGCTCTATCTCGCGCCGTGCAAAGTACCTATTGATTGAAACGGATACTGGTACTGCCATTGTTCACCTTGGTATGTCTGGCTCACTACGCGTATTAGATGCTGACTTCCCAGCAGCAAAGCACGATCACGTGGATCTTAAGCTCACTAATGGAAAAGTACTACGCTACAACGATCCACGTCGTTTTGGCGCTTGGCTGTGGTCTGCTCCCGACGAAACACACCCTGTGTTACTCGGTTCTGGCCCTGAACCACTAACCGATGACTTCAACGCTGACTACATTGCTGAGAAAGCAGAAAAGCGTAAAGTGGCCGTCAAGCAGTTCATCATGGACAACAAAGTGGTGGTTGGTGTGGGTAATATCTATGCCAATGAAGCGCTATTTGCTTCACGTATTAGCCCTTTGCGCCCTGCAAGCAAAGTGACAAAACAAGAGTGGGTCTTGTTGACCAAAGAGATCAAACAAGTGCTCGCCACCGCCATTAAACAAGGTGGTACTACGCTAAAAGATTTCGCACAAGCAGATGGCAAACCGGGGTATTTCGCCCAAGAGCTGCAAGTGTATGGGAAAGCGGGTGAAAAGTGCCCAAGCTGTGAAGCATTGATTCAAGAGCTAAAAATCGGACAGCGCAATACGTTTTATTGCGAAGAGTGCCAAGTATAGAAAATCTGAACTCGTGTTCACTTTTTATTGCTAGTCGATAGGCTAGCGAGTGGCTACAATTGTACTAATTATATGAATTGAGAATAGTAGAATGAAATATTTAGTAACTGGCGTTGCTGGTTTTATTGGCTCTGCAGTGTCAGAGCGACTATGTGCGGCAGGGCATGAGGTTGTTGGTATCGATAACCTAAATGACTACTACGAAGTCTCTCTGAAACATGATCGCCTTAAGCGTATCGAGCATGAAAAGCTTACCTTTATCGAGCTGGATCTCGCTGATAGAGAAGGTATCGCTGAGCTTTTCGCACAGCAAAAGTTTGACCGCGTGATTCACTTAGCGGCGCAAGCTGGCGTTCGTTACTCAATTGATAACCCAATGGCGTATGCCGATAGCAACCTTGTCGGTCACTTAGCTATTCTTGAAGGCTGTCGCCATAATAAGGTTGAACACCTCGTTTATGCTTCATCGAGTTCCGTTTATGGCTTGAATCAAAAAATGCCATTCCATACAGCAGACAGTGTTGATCACCCGATTTCACTGTACGCCGCGACTAAGAAGTCGAATGAGTTGATGGCGCATACCTATTCTCATTTATACGACGTACCAACGACAGGTCTTCGCTTCTTTACGGTTTACGGCCCTTGGAGTCGCCCTGATATGGCGATGTTCAAGTTTGCGAATCTAATCGTAGCGGGCAAAGAAATCGACATTTATAACAACGGCGACATGATGCGTGACTTCACTTATATCGATGATATTGTTGAAGGTATTATTCGTGTTCAAGATCGTATTCCAGCCAAGCAACCAGATTGGACCGTTGAGCAAGGGTCACCAGCAACCAGTTCTGCTCCGTATCGCGTGTTTAACATCGGTCACGGCAGCCCGGTTAAATTAATGGACTACATCGAAGCATTAGAAGGTGCTCTAGGTGTTGAAGCGAAAAAGAACTTCATGCCAATGCAGCCTGGTGATGTGTACGCGACTTACGCTGATACGGAAGATTTGTTTGAAGCGGTTGGTTATAAACCTCAAGTGAAGATCCAAGAAGGCGCGAAAGCTTTTGCGGATTGGTATAAAGCTTACTACTCACTATAAGAGTTAGTTTCTCTTATAAAAATAGCGCTCAATGAGCGCTATTTTTTGGTTCATCGCGGATTAGCGGGAACTAAAAACAAAAACGGTAGTAAGTGATATGGT